>NZ_CP015780.1:602924-904387 GCF_001945665.1 Borreliella mayonii
TGGAAGGTTCTGTAACTTTTATTTATACTATTCCTATTGCTTTTGTTTTAGCAAATTATACAAATTTGCCTTTTGAAATTGTTGTTTTTATTCCAGCCCTTGAGGATGCAATTAAACTTGCTATTTCGCTTCCTTATTTTTATAGTGAAAGGTGGATTAAATCTATTAAAACAGGCTAGTAGGTTTGATATAATCTTATTGTGCGTTTAGACGAAATTAAAAATTTAAATTTTTTGGTCATGGGCTTAGGTCTTAATGGAGGAGGAGTAGCTCTTTCTAGATTTTTATTAAAGCATGGGGCAAGGTTAGTAATTACTGATCTTAAAAGTGAGGCAGAATTAGCTTTAAGTATTGATTCTTTAAGGGATTTTGATAATCAAATTAGGTATGTTTTAGGTAAGCACGATATAAACGATTTTAAAAATGCTGATATTGTTGTTAAAAATCCCAGTGTTAAACCCAATAATGAATATTTAAAGCTTGCCAAACGAGTTGAAACGGATATTAGCTTATTTTTGATATTCAACAAGAATCCTATAATAGCAGTAACAGGCACCAAGGGTAAATCTACTCTTGTGTCTCTTTTGTATCAGGTTTTGAAAAAAAAATATCCAAGGGCAAAGCTTGGAGGAAATATTGGCTTGTCTCCTTTGAGTTTTTTTGATCAACTTGATGGAAGATCTCCTGTGATTTTGGAGCTTTCTTCTTGGCAATTGCAATCTTTAAATAATTTTAATCCTATCCTTAGTATTATTACAAATGTTTACAACGATCACCAAAACTATTATTTAAATTTTGATGACTATATTATTGATAAGTCAAAAATTTTTGTAAATCAAACTTCAGGAATTGTGATTATTCAGGACAAGGCTTATTACAAATATTTTTCAAAATTTAAATCAAAAGCCAAAGTTATTTTATTTTCTGAATTTAATCCTTGTGATTTTGATCAAGATATTTTTTATTGCAATAAGGGCAAAGTATATTTTAATGACAATTTGATTGGGAGTTTTTCTGAGTCGCAGTTTATGATTTCTAAGTTTATTGCTTTTTTTGTTTCGTATTATTTAAATATAGACCTTAATCATACTTCTCAGATTTTAAATAATTTTAAAGGCATTGAGCATAGATTAGAGTTTGTTAAATTAGTTCAAAATGTAATGTTTTATAACGATACAGCTTCAACTATTCCTGAGTCTACGGTTTTATCTGTTAAAAGTTTAAAAACAAATGATAACCACATTAACTTAATTGTTGGGGGAACTGATAAAGAACTTGATTTTTCAAGTTTTAGCAAGATAATAAATATTGTGAAAACTTGGATCTTGATAAAAGGTAGTGCAACTGTAAAAATTATTAAGATTTTAGAAAAAAGTAGCATACAGTATTTTGTATTTTATTCTTTAAGAGATGCAGTAAATTATTCTTTCAAGATTTCAAGTTCAGGCGACATTGTATTATTTTCCCCTGCTAGTGCTTCTTTTGAGCTTTTTAATAATGAGTTTGATAGAGGTTTGCAATTTAAAAATTTAGTTAATACGCTTGGTTAAATTTTTTTCCTTATTACTTTGTAATAAAAGTATCTGAGTTTCTCAAGATTTGCATAAATCTTATAAATAAAATTTTTATAAGTAAAATCATAACAGCCAATTCTGTGAATAATATTCCCTCCAAATCCTGTTTTAAAGCCAAAAAGACCATATAAAGGATGTTTTTTGTTTGCAATTGGGGAAATTCCTAATAAATCATATTCTTTTATTTCCATTTTTTTTAAAATTTGTATTGCTTTAAATTGCACTGCGTAATTAGGCATTAAATTTCTATATTCTTTGCTGGAGGCCCCGTAAAGATAGACGGCTTTTTCCTTGTAAATTCCCACTATTATGCCAGAAATAATTATGTTGTTGTAAAATGCGAGTATTAATTTTACTTGTGCATTTTTGTCTTGTTTGAATATTTTAATTAGGTTTTGTATATATTCTTCTGAGTGAATAGCAAATTTATCTCTTTTGCTAGTTTCTTTGTAAAGTTTGTAAAATTCATTTAAATGTTTAAATTTATCATCTATTATTATATTTAGATTTTTTTTTGTACTGAGCTTTATGTTGTATCTTGTTTTTTTTTTCATGTTAAGCAAAATATTCTCAAGAGAATTGTTTAAGTTTAATATTGTTGTGTTTGAAGGCTGTATGTCATCAAATGATTTTTTTAGGTATTTGATTTTAATTTTTAGTGGAAAGTATTTGTCATTCAGTGTTCTTTGATAGTAATACATTAAATCGAATCTTAAAAAAATTGTATTTTTATGTAAGTAGGGTTTTATTTTTGTGCTAAATTCTTTAATATTTTTACTTATTTTATCAATATTAATGTTTTCAAGAGTTTTGTTTGAGAATTCTGGATGTGGAATATATGCTAAGTAAAAATTTTTGAACAATCTTCTCTGCATTACAACAATTTTACCAAGAATATCACTTTCAAATGCTATGGCTTTCCAATTGCTGTTTTTTGTTGTTTTTATTAATGCCCACAGTTCGCTTTGAAGATAATTTTCTTCCATTTCTTTTGTTTCTATTTTTTTAATAGTCATTAATAGCTCTTAGCAAACTGTTCCATTTGGAATATCTTTAGACAATATTTTGTTCTTAGAATTTTCTAATATTAAGCTTATTCCGTTTATTTTAAGTTTTCCGTTTTCTGCCACTATATTGGCTTTTAAAAACTTATTTATGTCAATTTTAGGTGGGCAGATAAGATTTTTATTCTGATCGTTTTCAAGTATTATTCTCTCTCCAGCAATAGGATTTTTGATTGAATCTTCTACAATTATAACTTTAAAATTTTTATTTTTGTCCTCAGCAGCTATTAGCATTCCTTCAGATTTTATTCCCCTAAATTTTGCAGGCTTTAAATTATCTACTATTATTATGTGTTTTCCCAAAAGCTCTTCTTCTGTGTAATATCCTTCAAGACTGCTTACTATTTGTTTGTCCTTGTTAGTTCCGTCATCTAGTTTTAATATGAATAAGTTTTTAGCCTCGGAATTTCTTTCTATTTTATTTATTTTTACAACTCTTAGGAGTACTTTTTCTCTAAACAAGTTTTCTGCTTGTTCTTTTTCTATGGGCAAGTTTTCTGCTTGTTCTTTTTCTATGGGCAAGTTTTCTGCTTGTTCTTTTTCTTTCATATTTTTCTCTCCTGAATATTTTAGCTTTAAATTGTTAATTTTTTTTTGCTCTAGCTTATTAAATAGTATTTCTGTGAATTCAATTTTTTTAATTCCCGATTTAGTTCCAAGAATTTTGGTCGAAAATTGATAACTGTTGCCAAAGAATTGTTGTATCTTTTTACTTGTTTCGGGAATGAATGGCATCATTAAGATAGATAAGTCTCTGATTAGGTATATTAAGTTTGAGATTAATTCTTTTGTTTCTTGTGGAGAGTTGTCTTTTTTTTTCCATGGTTCGTTATCTTGAAATATTTTGTTTCCAAGGGACGAAATTTTAAGTATTTCTTTGAGTGCAGATTTTAGTTCTGTCTTTTTAAAAAGATTTAGTATTTTATTATATTTTGGTGTTATTTGTTTCCAAAATTTATTTTGAATTTCTATTGTTTCTATTACATCTCCAAAGAATTTTCTTTGAAATGTTAGTACTCTGTTGACAAGGTTTGAAAAATTATCAATCAGTTCTGTATTTACTCTTTCCATGAGATCTTGCCACATAAATTGAAAATCAGATTTTTCAGGTCTGTTATAATAGATATAGAATCGCCAAATATCAGAAGGGATTCCAGTAGTAATAGCATCGTTTCCAAAAATTCCTGTTCCTTCTGATTTTGAAAATTTAAGATTTTCGTAATTTAGGTACTCGCTTGATGAGAGTTGATTTAATATTGTCCAATTTTCTTTACTTCCAATTTTTATGCAAGGGAATATAATTGTATGAAACAATATATTGTCTTTCCCAATAAATTGTACAAGATTTACTTGATCATTGTTTTTCCACCAAGATTTCCAATTTTTGACAAGGTTTTTAGTAATTGAAATGTATCCTATTGGAGCATCAAACCACACATAAAATACTTTATTTTCATAACCCTTTTTAGGCACAGGAATTCCCCATTTCAGGTCTCTTGTAATTGCTCTTTCTTTAAGCCCATCTCTTAAAAAAGCTTTTGTCATTTTAAGGGCATTGGTATTCCAATTCTTACTAGTAGTTGTGTTTTTTATCCATTTTTCAAGTTTTGTTTTTATTTTGGGAAGATCTAAATAAAGATGATTGGTTTTTTTCAAAATAGGTTTGTTTTTACAAATGATGCATTTTGGATTTATTAGGTCTGTTGGATTTAAAAGCTTAGAACAGTTATCGCACTGATCTCCTTTAGCCATACTTTGGCATTCTGGGCATTCTCCTATTACATATCTATCAGCTAAGAACATTGAATCTTTATTGCAAAAAAACTGTTCAGTTTCTCGCTCTTTTATATAGCCATTTTTTTCTAATTGTAGGAAAAAATTTTGTACAATGTCTTGATGGTGCTTGTTAGTCGTGCGACCGAAGATATCAAATTCAATATTAAACCATTTGTAAATTGATTTATGTATTTCATAATATTTATTGCAAAGCTCTAAAGGGGTGATATTTTCAATTAAGGCTTTGGTTTCTGTGGCTGTTCCATATTCATCTGTTCCGCAGATATAAAGAGTTTCAATTCCTGCCATTTTCGAATATCTTGCAAAAGCATCAGCTGATAATACTTGCACTAAATTTCCAAGATGAGGTATGTTATTAACATAGGGTAGAGCAGCTGTAACCAGATTCATTTTTTTCATTCAGTTTCCCCTTTTTTTAAGCTATTAATATTGTAATACGGATAGGATATTTTTTTTCAATACCTTACAAAAATTCTTTTGAAAGTAATTCGGTTTTGACTTTTTTTTGTAAAAATGGTATAAGTGTTTTTTGACTATAAGGAGCACAAGTTTATGAATAATTTTTTAATAAAATTTTTTCTTTTTGTATTAGTTTTTTCAAACGGATATTTTGCTTTTTCTAAAAATATCAATGTTTTAATAATAACTGCTATGGACTCTGAGGTTGAGCAGATAAACAAGCTTATGTCTAATAAGGAAGAAATAGTGCTTAAGGAGTATGGTCTTAATAAAAAGATTTTAAAGGGGAAGTTATCTAATCGCAATGTTATGACTATTGTTTGTGGGGTTGGTAAGGTTAATGCAGGTATGTGGACTGGCTATATTTTGTCAAAATACAATATAAGTCATGTAATTAATTCTGGAGTTGCTGGTGGTGTTGTTAGTGCTAAATACAAAGATATTAAAGTTGGAGATGTGGTAGTGTCTTCAGAGGTTGCATATCATGATGTTGATCTGACTAAATTTGGATACAAGGTGGGACAGCTTACAGTATTGCCTCAAAAATTTAGTGCCAATAAGAGTTTAATTAATAAAGCTATAGAGGCCGTTAAATCAAGGGTTAAAGGCTCTAATGCATATTCAGGATTAATAGTCTCAGGAGATCAGTTTATTGGTCCAGCTTATATTAGTAAAATTATAGGAAATTTTAAAGATGTAATAGCTGTTGAGATGGAAGGTGCAGCAATAGGGCATGTTTCTTATATGTTTAATGTACCTTTTATAGTTATTAGGTCAATATCTGATATTGTAAATAAAGAAGAAAATGAAGTTGAATATAGTAAATTTTCTAAATTAGCTGCTTTTAATTCAGCTAAAGTTGTACAAGAAATTTTAAGAATTCTTTAGAAAATATTTAATTTTTATAATAGAAAATTATGCATGAGGAAAGATTTTTTATTTTAAAATGTCTTTTTTCATGCATTTATCAATTTATGTTGTAATATTTTTATAGAGTGTTTTCTTTAAAAGATTATGTTTTCAAGAAGGCAAAGATATTCGCAAAAGAGAATAAGCTTAAGGCCAATATAGTTTTTCCTGAAAGTAGTGATTCTAGAGTTTTGAAGGCAGCTGTTGTTGTTTTACAAAAAAATCTTGCAGATTCGATTATTTTGATAGGTAAAAAAGATCCTGTTATTAATTCTTTAAAAGAATTTTCTAATTGTAATAATATTTTAGAAAGAATAGAAGTTGTTGATCCTAATTTTTTTCCAGACATTGAAATGTATTTGGATGAATATTGGAGCTTGATAAAGCTAAAGGGAGCTACAAAGCAAAGTTTAAAGACTCAAGTTTTAGATGAGATTACTTTTGCTATGCTTATGGTAAGATTTGGTTATGCTAAATCTTGTGTTTGTGGGGCGATTTCAACTTCTGCTAAGGTTTTGTCTAATGCTTTAAGAATAATTCCCAAGTTGGAAGGTGTTAAGATTATATCATCTTTTATGATTATGGATACTTTAAGTATTGCTCGTAATGTTGATTTTTGTTTTGGACATAATGGAATTTTATTTTTTGCAGATTGTTCTGTAGTAATCAATCCTGATTCTTTAGAGCTTGCAGAAATTGCATTGCAAAGTGCCAAATCCTTTAAAGATATTTTAAATGCAAAGCCCAAGGTTGCTCTTTTGAGTTTTTCAACAAAAGGGTCTTCCAGCGCTAAAGAAACTGAAAAAGTAAAGAATGCTTTAAATATTGTTAAGAATAAAGAGAGGGATTTGCTTATTGATGGAGAACTTCAGCTTGATTCAGCCATAATAAAAGATGTTGCAGAGAAAAAATGTAGCGAATCTTTAGTAGCAGGTTCTGCGAATGTTTTAATATTTCCTAATTTAGATGCAGGGAATATTGGTTATAAATTAGTAGAGAGGTTTGCATTTGCTAAGGCTTACGGTCCTTTTTTACAGGGTTTTTCTAAACCCGTTAGCGATCTTTCAAGGGGCTGTTCTGTTGATGAAATTGTATTTGCAAGTGCTTTAATGATAAGCATTTAAAGTGTTGGAAATTTGTATAAATTCTTCAACAGAAATGTTTTCAGGTCTTTTGTCTAAATATTCTTTTAAAAAATTTTCTCTCAGAGCAGCTTTATTTGCGATGAAATTAATAATAGTGTTTTTTAATTTCTTTCTTCTGCTTGAAAATACAGTTCTAACCAATTTGTTGAATTCTTTGAAATCTTTTATGTTGTTTTTTTTAGGAATTAATTTTAGTGTTGTAGACTTAACTTTAGGGGTAGGATAAAAATTGTTTTCTCCTATTTCTAATATTTTAATTACCTTGAAGTGTGATTGTACTAAGACTGTAAATGAAGAATAGTTTTTGCTATTTATATTTGCAGTTATTCTGTCGGCTAATTCTTTTTGTACTGTGAATACCATTTCTTTTAAAAAATTTTCTTCAATTAATTTAGATATTACTTTTGATGCAATATTGTATGGCAAATTTGAAAATATTTTATCAATGTTTTTATTTTCGTTTTTGTATTTTTTTAAAAAATCTCCTTTTATCAATTTAAAGTTTTTTAATTTTCCAAATTTTTCATTTAATATTTCTGAATATTTTAAGTCAATTTCAAATGCGGTTAAAAGATTGGTTTTTTTTAATAAAATATCAGTCATTGCGCCAAGACCTGGGCCAATTTCCCATATTTTTTCATTTTCTTTTATATCTAAGCTTTCTATTATTTTTTTCCTCATGCTTTCGTTGATTAGATAGTTTTGTCCCCACAATTTTCTTGGAGCTATTTTTCTTTCTTTTAATGTTTGTTTTATGCTACTTATACTATTATAGTTGATGTTCATAGATAAGAGATATTACCATATTATTTTTCATAATGGCAGCTATTTTTAAATTATTTTGAATTTTTTTTAGTTTCGTTATTATAAATAATGTAAGTTATAAGGAGAATGCTCAATATTAAAAATATAGGTATTTGGTGGTGCTTGACTATAAAAAAATTGCTAAAAAATGTTGCTGTAATTTTTATTATTTGGAATATGTAGGCATTTATCAGGTCAAGGAAAAAAAATAAATTTAAGTTTGAAAAGTAAGTTATTAAGCTTAATATTATTATTAAGAAAATTAATATTAATGGAATAATTATTAAATTTGATAATACTGAGATTGGCGTTAGATTAAAATTGTTAACATAAATTACTGGTGAGGTGAATATTTGAATAAAAAATGTTGTAAGCATTGATGATGCTAGTCTGTTAAGACCGTATCTATTTTTTAGATGAACTGATGCTGATATTCCTATTGTTGCAAGATAGGAGAGTTGAAATCCTATTAAATTTAGTGTTTCGGGGAATGCAAAAGCATTTATTATAAAGCTAATAGACATACAGCTTATTAAATTAATTTTGCCATAAATTAGTTTGTATATTATAAGAGATTCTGTCATTAGAAATGCTCTTAGTGTTGAAGGTGTAAATCCAGTTAATATTAGATAATTTAATAAAATTATGCTTAGCATTAAATATTTTAATTTTTCATTTGTTATTATTAAAAGTAAATAATAACTTATTAAATAAAAATGTATTCCAGACACTACCAAAATGTGGGCAATCCCTGCATTTTGAAATAATGTTTTTTCATATTTTGTTATTTCTGATTTGATATTCAAAATTATTGTTTTTGAAAAATGAGAATAACTAAGATTTAATGTGGCAAAAAAATTATTTAAGGTATTTGTATATTTTTCTCTAAGCTTGGCAAAAAAGGGTCTTTTAATAAGTTTTATTTTTTTGTTTTCAATTTTAATGATATCTCCGATTTTGTAAATATTTTCAATATTTTTGAAGTCAAATTTGTATGTATTTGATTTATTGTCAATTGCTTCAACAATGGTTTTTGAATCTTTTTTAAAATTTTTAATGTTTGTTATTTGGTAAATATTTTCTTTTAATGTTTTAAAATTTAATCTAGCTTGAAAGCCTAATAGCAATATTGTGCAAAAAATAAAACCAAGTGCTAAGTGTTTGTTATTATTTATAATAACAAATAATGCTAGTATTGTGTTAAAATAAATTAAATTGAGTTTTAAATAGTATTGAATTGATAAATTAAGTGAAATAAGGACAAATATTAAAATCATTTATAATATTCCTATTTTTATTTAGAAATAATTATATTTTGAATTTTAATTTGTTTTGATTAATCAATTAATTCATTCGTTGACAATTAATAATTATTTAATTACAATACTTTATGCAATTGTTAAAAAATAAATATTTATTCAAGCGGGCTTTGCTTGATCTTTTTTTGGTCTACGCTGTTGTTTATCTGGCATCTCCTTTTGAAAATGTTAATTCAGAATTTTGGAATGTTGATAAAAACCATTTTTATTTTTGGATTTCAAGATCTTTTTTAATTATTTTTATAATTTATTTTTTTAAACTTATCAGTTCTTATGATGATTTTAGAGCAGAGTTTTTTATTCCTAAATTTAAATTTATTTTTATTTGGGAGTCTGTTTTAATTTTTATTAAAACAATATTGACCGCAATGATAGTCATTTTTTTAATAGCTTTTTTACTTGAATATCTGTTGCCGGAATCGGTACTTGTCTATTATTTTCAAAACAATGCTGGATTTAATTGGAAGATTAGCAGTAAAAAAGCATTTTTTTTAATGACTTTTACTTCTTTTTTTACAGGAGCTTTTGAAGAGTTGTTTTACAGGGCTTTTATTATTACCAAGTTTACACAAATGGGATTTCCTGTTGTAGTTACCGTTATTCTAAGCAGTATGTTTTTTGCTTATGGGCATTTATATTATGGAATTTTAGGATTTTTGGTTACATTTATATTAGGGGTATTTTTTGCTTTTACCTATTTAAGGTATAAAAATGTATATTATGTGATTTTTATACATAGTTTTTATAATATTATTGTTAGTAGTCTGTTGCTTTTTTTAAATTGATTTTAAATTGTTATGAGGGGGATTTATGAGAGATACTGTGCCTAAGCGCTTTAAAGAGGTGGTGGCTCTTTATAGCGAGCTTGATATTTTTATATATAAAGAGGGAGAGTCAAAAAGTTTTAAGAAGCAAATATACGCTGATTTTTGGAATGAGACAAAAAGAGTGGCTTCCGGGCTTTTGCATTGTGGCATTAAAAGGGGAGAGAAGGTTGTAATTATTTCTGATTCTAGAAGGGAATGGATAATAATTGACATTGCTACTTTAGGGTTAGGCTGCGTTGATGTTCCTAGGGGAAATGATTCTTCTGAGGATGAATTAACTTATATTATTAACCATTCTGAATCTACTTTTATTTTTGTTGAAAACAATAAGCAGCTTCACAAAGTTTTATCCAAAAAACATGATCTTAGATTGGTGAGATGTATTGTTGTTATTGATGATGATAAATCTTATGAAGAAAAAATGGGGAATATTACTGTATTTTCTTATAAAAAATTACTAGAACTTGGTGCTGAATATTTAAGAACTAATCCAAAATCATTTGATATGGAGATTGAAAAAGGTTCTTCAAAAGACATTGCAACTATAATATATACTTCTGGCACAACAGGCATGCCAAAGGGAGTAATGTTGAGGCATGAATCTTTTATTTTTCAATTAGATAGACTTTATGATTATCTTCCAACGCTTAAACCTGGCAAAATAATGATTTCTATTCTTCCCCTTTGGCATTCTTTTGAAAGGGCTTGTGAATATATAGTCGCTTTAAAGGGCATAGCAATTGCATATTCAAAGCCCATAGGTCCTGTTTTGTTAAAAGATTTTTTACTTTTAAATCCTCAAATGATTATTTCTGTGCCTAGAATTTGGGAGGGCATAAGAATGGGCATTATTAAAAAGGTGTCAGAATCTTTTATTAAGAAGCTTGTATTTGGAGGATTTTTAAAAATTGGAATTGTTTATGCAAAGCTTAAGGAGAGATTTTTAGGCCTTTCTCCTGTTTATAAAAAGACCAATTTGTTTATTTCGCTTTTTTCAAAAATATTTTTATTTATTGGGATTGTTTTAATTTTTCCTGTTAAATTATTGGGTGATATTTTAGTATTTAAAAAAATAAAAAATGCCCTTGGGCAAAATTTTGAATTTGGAGTTTCTGGTGGTGGGGCCTTGGTCGATTATGTTGATTATTTTTTCAAGACTGTGGGAATTAAAGTTCTTGAGGGCTACGGTCTTACTGAAACGGGTCCTATTTTAAGCGTTAGGCGCCTTAAGAGCCCTGTAGCAAGAACTGTAGGACCTATTTTGCCAGATGTTGAATACAAAGTAGTTGGAATTGATGGTAAGGTTTTGCCTTTTGGAGAAAAAGGTGAGCTTTGGATAAGGTCGCCACAAATAATGAGCGGTTACTTTAAGGATAAGGCTAAGACGAATGAAGTTTTAACAGAAGATGGTTGGTTTAACACTGGAGACTTAGTTAGATTAACAATTAATAATGAAATTTCAATTGTTGGTAGAAGCAAGGATACAATTGTTCTAAGAGGTGGAGAAAATATTGAGCCTGAGCCTCTTGAGAGAGTTTTGGGCAAATCTTTATTTATTGAAAATGTTATGATTGTTGGTCAAGATCAAAAATTTTTGGGGGCTATTATTGTGCCTAATTTTGATAATCTTGAAAAATGGGCAAATTCTAGTGGAGTGTCTTTTTCTTCTAAGGGTGATTTATTGGCCAATGAGGATGTTAACAAACTTTATTCTAAGCATATCTCAGACACTATTAACACTAAATTAGGTTTTAAAAATTTTGAAAAAATAGTAGGTTTTGTTTTACTTCAGGAGCCTTTTTCAATTGGGGAAGAGCTTACCAATACTCTTAAGTTAAAAAGATATTATATAACCAAAAAGTATGAAGATAAAATAAGATTAATTTTTAGCAAAAGTGACTTAGATTTAAACGGATATTAGACAAGAAAATATTACAAAATTTTCTTGTCTACATCTTTAACATATAAGGAATATTGAGTAGGTGCATGCAATTTTTTATTGTTTGTAATATGGCTTTTAAAAATTCGATTCTTGCGGCTGTTAAATCAGTATTGTTTATATCTATTACTTTAACTTCTTGGTAGTATGCGCTAAAATGCTTTGCAAGTGAGTATGAATAGCTGGCAAGTATTGAAGGGTTTAAATCTTTTGCTGCCTTGATTATATTTTCTTCTAATTCTGATATAATTTTAATAATTTCCCACTCTTTTTCATGTTTTAAAAGTTCAAAATCAATTTTTTCCATTATAGGAATAGAAAGTGCATTATATTTCTCAAGAATGCTATTAATTCTTGCTCCAACGTATTGAATATATGGTCCAGAATTTCCTGTGAAAGATAGACTTTCTTTTTTATTAAATACAATATCTTTATGTATAGCTGATTTTAGCAGATAATAGTGAATTGCTCCTAGTACAATATTTAAAGCATTTTTTTTAGCATTCTCTTTATTCTCAATTTTTTGTGTAATTTCAGGCATTATTGATTCCATTAGGTCTAAAATTAAATTATCTGCGTCAATTACATTGCCTTCTCTTGATTTCATTTTACCATCAATAAGATTAACCATTCCGTGTGACAAATGAATAAGTTTTTTGTTTTTAGAAATTCCCAATTTTTCTGATACAAAAAATAAACTTTTGAAGTGCTGAATTTGTTCGTTTCCAACTACATAAATCATTTCTTCAAAATTAAATTCTTTTCCTCTAACTGCTATATTTCCTAAATCTTGGGTAAGATAAATAGATGTTCCGTTTGATCTTAAGAGTACTTTTTGTTTTACTTTAGTGTCTGCTTTTTCGCCTGAGTCAAAGGGTAAGTCAATACATATTGCGCCATCTTCTCGTTTGTAACAAAATCCTTTTTCAAGCCCTTCTAACACGACATTTTTTCCAATTTCAAAAATTTCACTTTCAAGGTAAATTTTATCAAAGAAGGTGTTTGTAATTTTATATGTTTCTTTTATCCCTTCAATTGCCCATTTATTTAGTTTTTCCCAAAGTTCAATTGTGCTTGCATCTTTTTGTTCCCATTTTAAAAGCAGATTTTGAATTTCTTTTTCAGCATTTTCATTTTCTTGCGAGTATTCGTTGTATTTAACATAAAAATCGCCAATTAAATGGTCTCCTTTTTTAAAAGCTTTTTCAGGGGTAATGTCATTTCCAAATTTTTTATATGCAAGCATTGACTTGCAGATGTGAACCCCTCGGTCGTTTATTAAGTTTATTTTTGTAATTTTTGCACCTACAGCTTTTAATATTCTTGACAGACTTTCTCCTATTACGTCATTTCTAAGATGTCCCACATGCAGCGGTTTGTTTGTGTTTGGTGATGAAAATTCCAATATTATTTTTTTATTGTCTAGATATTTACTTGTTCCATAGGTATCTTTTTGGGTATTTACCATTTGTATTGTGTTGCTTATATATTCTTTTCTAGAAATTTTAATGTTTAAGTAAGGCCCTATAGCTTTAATTTCGTATTTAGCTTTAAGAGTTTTTATTATTTCTTCAGAGATAGTTGCAATAGGAAGTTTTAAGGTTTTGCTAAGCTCAAATATTAATATAGAAATATCTCCCAGATCACTTTTTGGAGGTTTTTGAATATTTATATTGATCTTATCTAGCTTTATGTTATTTGATAATGCTAGATTGGCAACTATAATACCAATTTCGTCTTTAATCTTTTTTTTAACACTTTTATTCATTTTTTTCCTCTTTAACGCTTTTATTCATTTTTTTCTCTTTAACACTTGTTATCATATTAATTAATAATAAAATTAAAGACGCTGCAATAAAAATGTTTGAGCTATGGGCTGACATTTTTATATTTATAAGCCCCTTTATTATAGAAATCTCTTTGTTAAAAAGTTTTAAATTCCCTGTGTTTAATATTTCTCTAATAAATGAGATTGTTAAGTTTAAGGTAATGAAAATTAAAATTGGAATTTTAGAATATTTAATTATCATTGATGGATTTTTTAGGATTTTGAAAGGCTCGTTTTTATGAAATGATATTATTATTGCTATTAAAATGGGTATTGAAAATTTAAATTCTTTGTATAAGGTTGGTGTTAAATATAGCATGAATAAGTAAGTTAGGCTAGTAAAAATTCCTATTATTAATAGATATATTCCTAATATATGGCTTTTATGTTTTTTCAGTTCTATTTGATTGATTATTAAGGCAGGAAGTATAATGCATATTGAAATCCAAACAGATATGATGCTAGCATCTAAAAAGTTTTTTGTATAAGCAAAAATAGGAAATAACATTAAATGGCTTTTAAGATATTTTTCAATATTATAAAATGTCTTTTTTTGCATATTATTTCCTTTTAGTCTATTTTATTTGGTTTTAAATTGATTTGTGCTTTCGCTAATTTCAGAAATATGGCTTGAGTTTGTAGTTCCTAAAACCTTAATACGCTCAATTGCTTCTACTAGTTTATTAATTTCTTCTTTTAAACCTTTCATTGAATTTGAGACCGTAATATTAATTTCTCCCAACAGTTTAATAGTGCTAATGATTTCTTTGTTGCCTCTAAACATATCATTTGAACCAATTTTCACTTCATATGTTATTTCCCGCATTGTATTTAAAGCCTTTAAAATTTCTTGGCTACCTATTGATTGCTCTTGCATTGTATGATTTATTTCTTCTATTACTTGAACAACTAGATTGATTGAATCGAATATTTGGTTGAAAGCTTTATTTGTTAATTCAGAGGTGTTTACGGTTTTGGTTATTGAGTCCATTATTTCGTTAATTGATGAAGCAACAGATTCTGATTGTGATGTCACTTGTTCTGCTAGGTCTTTTATTTCTTCTGCAACAATGGCAAATCCTTTTCCGGCCTCGCCAGCGTGAGATGCTTCAATTGCAGCGTTCATTGAGAGTAGGTTGGTTTGGCTTGCTATAGATGAAATTAAAGCGTTTGCTTCTTGTAATCTTGTTGAGTTTTTGAAAATCTCTTTAATTTGAGCAATAACTTCTTCTTGTTTTTTTCGCCCATCATCAGAGAATCTTTTTAGCTCTTCTGTGCTTTTTGCAGCTTTTTGAGTTATTTCTGTTATTGATTGTATTCCCCCTATCATTTCTTCGATAGCCGATGAGGATTGTTCAACGCTTGCGGCTTGAGTTTCAATTGAATTGTCAAGAGATGAAATATTCTTTGAAAGACTTTCAATTATGTTTGTTGTATTAGAGATGAATTCCACCTGTTTTTCTACTTCTTCTTGTGTTTTTTCTATGTATTGATTCGAATTTTTTATTGTATTATGAGTTTTGTTTATTTCGCTAAATAAATGGTCTCCGTTTTCTTTCAGTAGCTTTACTCGTTCTTGTAGTGAATTAATTACATTTTTTAGATTTTCAATAAAATGACCAAAAAGATTTATTGTTGAGCTTATTGAATCTTTACCTTTTGATTCAATTTTAAATGTTAAGTCGCCGTTTTTAACTTTTGGAATGACAACATTAAGTTTATCTATTTTTGATATTATTAAAGTTTTTATGGTTGATATCATTATTAATATAAAAATTATTACCAAAATAAATATAATGGAAAGTGAAACTAATCTCATATTTTTAAATTCTTTTGAAAATATGTTGTTATAATCTATTTTTATTCCTAAGTACCAATGGGATGTTGTGATCCTTGCTAAGGAGATTATTTCATTTGAATTGCTTGTATTGTAATTTGCTTTTCCTTGAGATAATGCATTTAGTATTTCAGTTAATGTTTTTAGGTTAAAACCAAATATGTGCTTTATATTTTTTAAAACTTCGTCTTTTCCTCCAAATGCATCGCCATTGTTGTTTATTAGGTATACATTAAAGTATTTTGATGAGTTTTGGCTACTTGCATTTTGCTCTAATAATGAGTTTTCCAAAAGCAGTAAAAGATATTCTTTTAGTTCTGCAATTTTTTCTGAAATGTCAGCATATAAAATAATATATCCAATATTAGATTTTTTTGAATCTGTTATTTTATATGCTATTGGAATATAAAAATTATTATTTATTTTTGCTAAACTGTTGTGAAGAATTGAAATTTGAAATGTAGTTATAGCTTTGCCCAGAAGCAATTCTTTTAAGCTTATATATTGACCGTTTCTTTTTTTTTCACTTGATGCAATTATGTATCCATCTTTGTTTGCATACTCTATTATTTTAATAAAGGACGGCAGTGTAATTAAAATTTTGTCAGATACTAAGTGCTCTTCACTTTTGTTATTCAGAATTGCAGATTTATAATCATATCTGGCTGTTAATACGCTTAAAGCTTTTATTATTTCTTTAGATTCATCAGAAAAGCTTTTAATCATTGCTTGGTTAATGAATTTTGTAAAGTCTTGAAGTTCTTTTGTTATGATTTTTTTATAACCCTGATCTAGTAGCAAAAAGGTTGTTGCAATAATGATTATTGTATATGCCAGAATTATAAAATTGAATTTATAAAAAAGGCTGGAGTTAAGTTTCTTTTTTTTCACTAAGTCTCCTCAAAGTTTTGTTTTTTGTAAAATTTTTAAAACATTAAATTTTTAGTATTCTATATGTTTTATTATATAATTATATATGCATGTAGCTAAATAATAAAATAATTATTTGCAAATATTTGAAGGATTTAGTCTTTAAGATTGAAGAAGAAAGGTCTAATTTGTCAATTGTTATTAGTAATTATTTATATATGATTTATGAAGGTGAAAGTTTTGTTTTAAGGCTTTAATCATACTAATGTTATATTTGGAGAGCTTTTATGACAGATGAGAATTTAATCGATGTTAATTTGAAAAACACTAAACGATTTCTTTATCTAGTTTTATTTGGATTCCTTTTTTTTAATTTTTTATTTATAGGCTATGCTTATATGAATCATAAAAATGAATATTTGGATCGCTTTAAATTTGATGCTAAGTTGTTTTTAAACAGTGTATCTACTGTTATTAAAGCTAAATATTCGGAATCCTCTAGGTTTCTTGAGGAGCTTGTAAAAGATAGTTATAGGTTTGGGATATTGGTAAATTCTTCAAAGAGCTTTCTTTTGTCTTCAAGTTTAAAATTGGGTGATGGCTTAGATGAAAATAGCGATTTGTTTTTAAAGTCAAGAGAATTTAGTGCTATAGATAAAATTTTTAAAACTATTCCTTTAGCAGAAGATTCACTTGAAGGCATATTTTATATTCCTATAGGAAAAAATGTTTTAATATCAAATTCAAATTTTTCATTTTTAGGTTTAAAAGATGTTAGATTGGATCCAATTTATTCTGTTCCTGTAGAAAAAAATTCTAAATATTATTCAAGATACATGATGATAGATGAGAAAATTTACTCTGTAGTAAGTTTTCCGGTTAGAGATTCTGTTGCAACATTGGGTGTTATAGGGATTTTAGTATGCTTTGATGAATCGTTAGATATTATTGAAAATCAGTTGTATTCTTCTCTTAAATTTAGCAGTAAGAATTATAATTTTTTTATGCTTGACAGAAATTATATGCCCATTTTTTTAAACTTTAACAATCTTCAGGATAAATCTTTTTCTACAGCTTATAGTGAGAATTTTTTTAACAAAGTTATAGCTTATGCTAAAAAAGATTCTTCTGTTTCTCAGTACACTTTTAATTATGAAAGAGATTTTTATTCTTTAAACTTTGTAAAAACCGATGATTTTTTGATTCAGGGGTTGATTTTAAATGTCAATTCCATTCCTATTATGTTTAAATCAAATTGGGTTATATTTTTTACATTTTTATTATTATCTTTTGCAATTATTTTTTATTTGTGTAATACTTTTGCTTTTTCATTAATTAATGATTTTAACAGAATTGTTGATTATCAAAAATTAAAAAGCGATCCTTTTAGTCTTGAGTCTCCCTTAGAGATTAAGTATTCTTCGTCTATTATTTCTTATATTAGTTCAAAGCTAGATAATCTGTCGTCTAAGAGTAACGAATCTTTTGAGAAGATAAAATTTTATTCTAAAGATTTAAATGAGTATTTGGAACAAATAGAAACTGCTATATTAAATACTGAGAGTATAGATTCTAGCATTTTAGCTTACGAACAGCTAAAAGATACTTTTTCTAGATTTGAAAAGTCAATTGTTGATATTTTAAAAGGCTTTGAATCTATTGCTGATCCGATTAATGATCACAATAAATATATATCAGAAATTTCTTCAAATTTTGAGGAAAATGTTAGTTTTTTCTATAGTATAGATAAAAATTTGGAAATTTTTAATAAAGTTGCCACTATAAATTCTACTGATATTGAAAATATTAAAAGTAAGGTTTTTGATTTAAATATTGTTTTTGAAAATGTGAATAAAAATTTTGCAGATCTTTTGTCTCAAACAAATAGTTTGCAAAGTGTAAATAAACTTTTAGTTTCAATTTCAGCCCAGACCAATATGCTTGCTATGAATGCAGCAATTGAAGCAGCAAAAGCAGGTGATGCAGGTAAAAGTTTTGCAGTTGTTGCTGAAGAGATTAGAAAGCTTGCTATTAATTCTGGAAAATATTCTAAAACCATTAAAGATGAACTTAAAACGGTTGACAGCATTATTGCAGTAATTAATTCAGAGATTGATACAATTTATAAAAATTTCATAGACATTCAAGATAATGTAGACAACAATTTTTCAAGACATGAGAAAGTAGATCTTACCCTTGCTAAGCATTTTAAAGAAATTGGCGAGTTTAAAGAAAGATATTTGTCTCACGATACTAAGATCAGAGATGCTAAAAATATATATAAAGAAATATTTAATAACCATTATTTTGTTAGTAGCAAGTTTAACAATTTTAGCCAAGATTTAAAAGAGTTTAAAGTTTCTAAGATGAATTTAGATGCGGTAAGCTCTCTTCAAGAATATTCATCTTTGGTGAAATCTTCTAAGGATAAGATATTAAAGACAAAGCAATTGATTCAAAAGATTAATGATGAGATTAAAGGTGTTCTTTTTTAGTTTTTTTGATTATTTGAATCCTATGTAAAGAACTTCTTCTTCAAGTAAAAGCCCGGTTTTCAAGTAGACCTCAGCTTTTACTTTTTCAATTAATCTTTTTATGTCATTTGCTGTTGCATTATTAATATTGATAATAAAGTTTCCATGATATTTAGATACTGTGGCGCCTCCAATGCTTAGTCCTTTGAGCTTGCACTCTTCAATTATTTGCCCGCTAGGCTTGAGAAATGCTTTATTGTTTTTAAAAGTGCTTCCACTACTTGGAAATAGATAGTGACCCCTATTTATTCTTGCTTGTTTATTTTTATTCATTTTTTCTTCAATAATTTTCTTATTATCTTTTTTTAAATTCAATTCAATTTTTAATATGAGAAAGTTTTTATTTTGAAAAGGTGATACTTTATACTTAAAGTCTTCTTTTTTAAATTCTTTGCAAATCGTTTTTCCTTTATCATTTATAAATGTAATTTTTTTCAGTATTTCAGAGATTTCATTTCCAAAGCATCTAGCATTCATCCATACAGCACCCCCTAGTGTCCCGGGTAGTCCATAGATAAATTCTAGACCACCTAAGCTGTTATCAAGCGCAATTTTACATAAATTTTCAAAATTTGCACCACATTCGGCAATAATTTTATTATCGTGAATTTCTATTTTGTTTAGATATCCGGTATATATTATTGGAAAATCAAGCTCTTTATCGTCATTGACTAAAATATTCGATCCTCCCCCAAGAATAAATAGTTTAATTTTTTCTTCTACTGCTGCTTTAAAAATATTTTCAGCTTCTTGAATATTTTTAGGGATGAGAAATAATTTCGAAATGTTTCCAATTTTATATGTTGTATAGTCAGCTAGATTTTTTGTTTGAGGCTTAATATTGATTTTTTTAAGAAAATTATTTAGGCTTTTAAGCATACGTACTTAATAATAAATTAGATTTTTTATTTTTTCAATTTTGATAAATGTATGATTTTAAAGTTATATAATACTAGAACAAAGGATTTTTCAGAATTAACAAATTTTGATAATGTTAAAGTGTATGCTTGCGGGCCTACTGTTTATAATTATGCTCACATTGGAAATTTTAGAACTTATATTTTTGGAGATTTATTAATTAAAACTTTAAGGTTTTTAGAGTATAAAGTTAATTATGCGATGAATATTACAGATATTGGGCATTTAACAGGTGATCTTGATGATGGAGAAGATAAAGTGGCTAAAACTGCAAGAGAGAAAGGTCTTACAGTTTGTGAGATTAGTGAATTTTTTACGAAAGCTTTTTTTGAGGATTGTAGAAAATTAAATATTGTATATCCTGATAAAGTTCTTATTGCAAGTAAACATATTCCCATCATGATAGAGGTTGTTAAAATTCTTGAAGAAAAAAAAATTACTTATTTTTCTAATGGTAATGTGTATTTTGATACTTCTTGTTTTAAAAGCTATGGTGAGATGGCTGGCATTAATTTGATTGATAAAGACATGACTTTACCCAGAGTTGATGTTGATAAATTTAAAAGGAATAATACCGATTTTGTTTTGTGGTTTACTAATTCTAAGTTTAAAGATCAGGAGATGAAATGGGATTCTCCTTGGGGATTTGGTTATCCTAGTTGGCACTTAGAGTGTGCTGCTATGAATTTGGAGCATTTCAAAGATACGCTTGATATTCATTTAGGAGGAGTTGATCATATTGGAGTTCACCATATAAATGAAATAGCAATAGCAGAGTGTTTTTTGAATAAGAAATGGTGTGATATCTTTGTTCATGGAGAATTTTTGATTATGGATTATAATAAGATGTCAAAGTCACATGGAAATTTTATTACGGTTAAAGACTTGGAAGATCAAAATTTTTCTCCTCTTGATTTTAGATATTTATGTTTGACATCACACTACAGGAACCAATTAAAATTTTCATTGAATAATCTTCAAGCAAGCAAGATTGCTAGAGAAAATTTGATAAGCAAGCTAAGTTATTTTTACAAGTCTTTAGATCTAGTTGATTTAAATATGCTTAATAAGGATTTAAAAAAGTTTAGTTTTAGTGTAGAAAAAGAATATTATGACTCTTTTGTAGAAAAAGTTTCTTTTGATTTAAATGTTTCTCAAGGATTGGCTTTGCTTTGGGAGATAATTAAATCTAAAAATCTAAGCTTTGTTTCAAAGCTTAGATTGGCTTTTATTTTTGATGAGATTATGTCACTTAATCTAAGAGAAGAAATTTTAAAAAATTTAGAAAATCATGATGTAGTTATTGATGAGAATATGAAAACTTTAATTGAAGAGAGAAGAATAGCTAAATGTGAAAAAAATTTTAAGCGTGCCGATGAGATTAGGGATTTTTTTGCCCAAAAAGGTTTTGTTTTGGTTGATACTAAGGAAGGAACCAAGGTTAAAAGAGGCTAGTATTTGGCTATTTTTTTAAAAAACAAGTATTTTTATTTAAGCTTAATTTTTATTATTTTTTTATTTTTATTTGTTTTTTCTGGATTTTTATTTTATTCAAAGCCAATTATTTATGACATATCTCCAATTCCCACCTCACACAAGGATATTATTGTTATTAAAGGAAACAATTTGGGCTACAGTACAGGAGAAATTAATATTAACAATAATTATTTGGTTAAAAGTAGCATTATTAGTTGGAATAACACTAAAATAGTTTTTAAAATTACAGACGAAGTAAATTCTGGACTTATTTTTATAAAAGGCGAAAGGGGTACTAGCAACGAACTTTTTCTTGTTATAAGCAGGCAAGTTCCTGTTAAGCTTAATAGGAAAAATATACCTTTTATTTTTTTAGAGGACAAAATAATCTTAAATGCAAATTCTTCAACTTTATTGCAGGGTATAAATTTGTTTTCACATTCTAGTGCTATTAAAATTTTTCTTGAAACTAAGGACAAACTTTATACAATTTTACCTCAAAATATTTTAGATGTTTCTGAGAATAGAGTAGAATTTATTTCTCCTAAAACTTTAAATTCTGGTGGGAATCTTTATGTTTTATTAGACAATATTCAAAGCAATAAAGTTCCGTTTTCTGTTAAAGATAATTTTTTTAAGTGGATTTTGACTGATTCAAAAGAGTTTAGAATAATTGAAGAGATTTGTTTTAGTCAAGATATTAATAATAATTTTGATTCAAACCCTGAAGATATTAATTTTAATATTTTTTATTTAAGGCCAATTGAGAATGAGCGTCAAAAGATTACAGAGCGCAGTAATGAGCATCTTGATTTTAATATTGGTAATTTATTTTTTAAAAACCTGAAGACAAATAAATTTATTTTTGAGACTAGAATGAAAACTTATAAACTTAATTTGGAATTTTTAGATGCCAAATATTTAGAAAGTATTGAGGTTAATAAAGATATTAACAATCAAGAGTACAAAACGTATGTTCAAGGCAAAAAAAAAGATTATTTATCTTACAATTCTGTTGATTTAATGTCGTTAGATTCTCTAATTTTATCTAAGGCTGCTGGGAATAATTCAGTTTATAAGTTGGCTAAAGCAATTATTGATGTTTTGACTTTAAATTTTAAAATTGTTGAGAATAATTTAAGTTTAAATGATTCTATTAAAGAAAGAAAAATTTCATCTAACAATTTAATAGTTCTTACGAATTTGTTATTTTTAAAGTACGAGATTCCACTGAGAAATATAGTTGGGCTTTATTATGATTCTAATTCTCTTAAATTGAATGAGCATTTTTGGTTTGAATTTTTTTTGACTGGGGTTGGTTTTGTATATTTTGATATAATAAATGCAGTATTATTTAAGGATAGCTCTAAGTATTTTTTAAATATGTCTGAGAACTATATTCAATATGGATGCAAAGAAGACTATGATAAAAATGAGTTTTTTGACGGATATTTAGATTCTGGGTTTTTAAAGTATAAAAGCTTGACAAACGGATCGTATTCTTTAATGCATAGGTTTGTTTTGGAGGATAATTTTTGATGAGAGATGATCAAATATTTAATTTAATTGAGAAAGAAAAATTAAGAGAAAAAGAACATATTGAGCTTATTGCGTCTGAAAATTTTACATCTTTAGAGATAAGGCAGGCTGTTGGGAGTATTTTAACCAATAAGTATGCTGAAGGATATCCTTTGAATCGATATTATGGTGGTTGTTCTTTTATTGATGAGATTGAAACTTTGGCAATTTCAAGAGCAAAAGAGCTTTTTGGTGCAAAATATGTTAATGTTCAGCCGCATAGCGGATCTCAGGCTAATATGGCTGCTATAATGGCTCTTATTAGCCCAGGTGACAGGATTCTTGGCATGCAATTATCTCATGGAGGACATTTAACTCATGGCAGCAGGGTAAATTTTTCTGGCATATTTTTTAACACCTATTTTTATGGTGTTTCTAGAGATTCTGAGCTAATTGATTATGATGAAGTTCTTAAAATAGCTAGAGATTGTAGACCAAATTTAATAATAGCTGGAGCTTCTTCTTATTCAAGAGAAATTGATTTTAAAAAATTTAGAGAAATAGCAGACGATGTTTCTGCTTATCTTTTGTGTGATATTGCGCATATTGCAGGCCTTATTGTTGCCGGTTTTCATAATTCTTCAATTGATGTGGCGCATCTTACTACAAGTACTACTCATAAAACTTTAAGAGGCCCAAGGGGCGGAATAATACTTTCTGGGAAGGATTTTGACAAATTAGTGAACTTTAATGGAAAAGAGAGGCCTTTGTTTAATGCTGTAAATTCTACAGTTTTTCCTGGAACTCAAGGAGGTCCTTTAGTTCATGTTATTGCGGGTAAGGCTATTGCATTCAAAGAGGCTCTTCAAGAAAATTTTAAAGAATACATTGCTAACGTAATAAAAAATACTAAAGTTATGGCTGAATATTTTAAATCGGAAGGATTTCGTATTGTTAGTGGAGGCACAGACAACCATTTGTTTTTAATTGATCTTAGTAGCTCGGATCTTACTGGTGCTGATGCTGAGAAATTGCTTGAGAGTGTAAATATTACTTTAAATAAAAATGCTATTCCTTTTGATAAAAAAAGTCCTTCTTTGGCTTCTGGCATTAGAATTGGGGGCGCTGCTATTACTTCTAGGGGTCTAAATGAAAGTGATTCTTTAAATGTTGCTAAATTTATTGTTAGAGCTTTAAAGGCAAAGTCTGATATTGAATTAAAACAAATAAAAAAGGAAGTTATAAAATTTATTAGAGACTTTGACATGCCTTAATTAAGTTTGGAGGTTATGATCAATAAATGCCAAGCCTAATTAGAATGTTTTTTTTAGTATTGTTGTTTATTTTTATTTTTAATCCTGTTTTAATAGCAATGCTTTTTATATTATTTCCTTTTATATTGATATTATTTAGTTTTTTAGGTGTTTTTAGAATATATTTTACAAGAGATTATTCATATTCTAGATCTAGAGAGTTTGAATTTTATAAACTTTCTTTTTTATTAATGGCTAAATTGCTATCTATTTTAGGAACTGTAACCGGAGAGCAGCTAAATTATGTCAATTTTATTATCAATTCTTTGAATTTGTCTGAACGTGGTAAATCAGAATTGTATACCATCTTTCATTCTGCTATTACTAAGAATAATAATGCTGATAAAATTTTGTATACCCTTAAGCTTGGCTATTTTCAGCATAAAGATCTTTTTATATGGCTTTTTGCTTCTCTTAAAGAAATTAACAGGCTTTCTAGGTATAAAAATTTAGAAGCTGAAAAGTTTATTTCTTATGTTGGTGTTTTTTTAGAACTTGAATCTGATGGTTATGAAGCTTATAAAGATATTAATATTAAAATTGTAAATCCCTATAGTGTTTTGGGGTTAACATATAGTGCTAGTGATGATGAGATTAAAAAGACGTATAAAAGCCTTGTTATAAAATATCATCCTGATAAGTTTGCAAATGATCCTGTAAGGCAAAAGGATGCAAATGATAAATTTATTAAAATTCAAAATGCTTATGAAAAGATTTGCAAAGAAAGAAATATAAGGTAATCAATTGATTAATTGGTCTTTTAAAGAAAAAAAGAAGGGCTTTAGCCCTTCTTTTAATGTTAGCTTCCGCTGTAGGCTATTTTGAATTGCAAGAAAGCACTGCCAATAGCTGCATTATTTGCGTTTTTATTGGCAAGTTCTATAATATTATTTGAATCCCATCCAAGAGAAATTGTTGTAAATCTTATTAGTTTTTCAAGGCTAAGTCCTGTTTTTAAATAAATTTTTGTAGCATCGCTTGAGAGTTTGTTAGAAGGCCCTAAAAGGTATGCTCCAATATAAGGTACTACATATGCTTCTGTTGAAATAGATGTTATTGGAATTGCATAATCAAGATATAAAGCCAAACCGAGCTTCATTGCGTCTTCAAATGTCAGATTAGGTATTGTAGCTTGTTTGCTTATTGAACTTTGTCCAGCTTGATTATTTTCATTAGTGCTTGAAATTACTGTAGGATAGTTTTCTACAGATTTTTGTCTTAAAATATCGTAAAGACCGATAGATGTTATCCATCCTAGTCCATTCATAATTCCCTTTTTGTTGTCTTCATAGCTTGAAATTTCAACATTTAAGCTTTGAAATGCATTTTCAGATATGGTTTTTAATCTTTTTTCTGTATCTTTAGATCTGTAAAGGTTTTGTCCATAACTTATTCCTAATGCAATCCCAGATTTTTTGTCTTGCTCTCCAAATAACCTTGTGCTGTAGGAATCAGATCCTTTAACTTTCCAGGATTCTTTTTCTCCGGTGTCTTTATTCCAAGCAAGTCCTATACTTGCTCCTGTTGAAAATGCAATGCCCAATTCTGTATTTTTGCTGAAATTAAGAGCATTTCCATTTGGATCAAATATATTCTCATCTTTTTTGCTAGGATCTGAGGATGTTCCTTTTTTGAAATTTGCTGCTTTTGATATGTGTCCAAATACAGAAAAATCGCTTGCAAAAGGATCTATTCCTAAATCAGTGCCCATTTGTAAAATAAGATATGTATTTTTATTGTTGATTTTTGTTAATCCGAGCTTATATTGAGCCCCAAAAGATGCTAAAATTGCAGAATTTGATAAAGTTGGACTCAATAAATCGTTGCCAACTACGGATTTATCTTTTAAAGAGTATGTTATTGATGAATTATTGAATGTTTCGTTTCCATAAGCTCCTGACAAGCCAAAATTTAATTCAAAAGGTATTTCTGCAACTACAGATTCAGTATCTTCGTTTTGATCAAGTAGATTTTTTATTGGCTTCCATGTTGCTTGAATTCCATAAAGTATTCCTTGATATGTTTTATTATATGGAGTGTCTTTGTCATTCTCTTGATTTCTGTTTCCAGTACCTGTTCCCCCTATTGCAAATGTAAGGTCGAGTTGTGGGAGTTTGTATCCCAATTGAATTGTTCCTATCTTTTTAGAAGTACCTCTTGCAAGAATTGTCCCTCTTACTATTCTATCATTGCTTGGGAATCCATAGTAAGTGCTTTTAAATCCAGTCATAGGCGCAAAACTAAATAAAGACTCTTTATTAAAGTCAAAATCTGTCATAGTACTTATTTTAATGAAAAAATCGTACATATTGATTTGGGCTGTTATATCTCCTACGTCAATTTTAAATTGATCGCCTTTTTTGCCTTCCGCTTTTAATACAAGATCTTCTACCTTAATGTAAGCTGAGAATGGATCGTCTTTGCCTAATTCGGGATTAGCTTCAAATGGTTTAAGCTTAATGGTAATTTTGCTTTTGTTTTCAAACCCAGGAACAAGCTCATCCATATCTAATCTGAATTCACTTGTGTTTTCAAATCCGAATGTCGGCATCCATGGGTTTATTTTAAATATATCTTTTTCCTTTAATGCGTCTGCTGCAAATATTGCTGCAGATGTAGTTAAAAATATAATTAATTTATATAAAATATGGCTTTTCATAATTATACCTTCCTGTTGTAACTATAAACTTTTATTAGTTCTAGTTATTAATTAAACGTATTAATAAATATATTATACATATGCTATTATATATAATATATTAACATATATATAATATTAAAATATTAGGTAAAAATTCAAGGCCATATTAGTATTTTGTAATTTTTAAATTATTCAAATCTATAAATAAGATTAATTTTAGTATAAATTAATCTTATTTATTTTAAATGATTAATTTATACTAAATAAACTAGCAATCCCGTTGCTAAAATGTAGAATAAGGCATAAATTATTGTTTTTGATAAAAGTTTGCCTTCTTGTCCAATTAATCCAGCAGTTGTTGTTGCTATTGTGATGTTTTGGGGAGAAATCATTTTTCCTCCAGTTGCTCCTGTTGTATTTGCTGCTGCAAGCCAGTAAGGATTTGCTCCAATATTTTCTGCCATTTGTGTTTGCAAAGGTCCAAAAAGAACATTTGAAACTGTGTCACTTCCTGTTAAAAATGTTCCAATAGCTCCAATTAGTGGACTAAATAATGGTCCAAATTTACCTGTTATTATTGATATTCCATTAGCAAGATCTCTTATCATTCCGCTGTGTGTCATTAATCTTGATATTGCAACAATGCATATTATTATAAATGAAGATAATGCCATTTTTTTCAAGGTTAGTGTAAATATTTTTAGCTGCTTTAATATTGGAACTCCTCGTATTGAATAGGATATTATTGTTGCAAGCACAATCAAGAAGCCTGGAGAGATAATCCATTTAAAGTGTAGAGGATTTGCTTCTGGATAAATACTAATAGTGCTTTGAAAAGTTTTTAGGTATTCGTGAATTTTGTTAAAAATAGGAGATACAAGCACTATAAATGTTACTATTAAAATATAGGGTGAGCATGCAATAATTCCTTTTGATAAGGGTATTATGTTTTTGCTTTGGCGGACATTAGTTTCTTTATTTTTAAAAAACTTTGCATAAACTATTGTTATTGTCATAGAAAGAATGCTTCCAAGGATTGCAGGAAGT
Source organism: Borreliella mayonii (assembly GCF_001945665.1). Taxonomy (NCBI): domain Bacteria; kingdom Pseudomonadati; phylum Spirochaetota; class Spirochaetia; order Spirochaetales; family Borreliaceae; genus Borreliella; species Borreliella mayonii. The sequence continues at coordinate 630,744 of NZ_CP015780.1, forward strand.
TCTGGTCCCAAAGCTTTTGATATAAATACTTGAGATATTGCCATTGACATTCCTGAGAGTAGAGTAAGAAGGAATATTCCTTTTAATCCTTTAATGCCTCCTCCTGTAAGAATTACCAGTACAAAAGGTATTATTAAGGTTGGAAGTATTAGTTGGAATGCAATCTCAGATGAAACGATGTTGACATCCAAGTTAGTTGCTTGAGCTAAAGATATTATAGGAATTCCCACAGATCCATAAGCGGTTGATGAGGTATTCATTATTAAGCAGATTAAGCAGGCAAAAAATGGTTCAAATCCCATTGCTATTAATATTGATACGGGGATTGCAACAGCAGTTCCATATCCAGCAACTCCTTCTAAAAAATTTCCAAATCCCCATGCTACTAGCAAGACTATAATTCTTCTATCAGAAGATACGTTTGATAAAATATTTTTAATAGTTTCTATGTCTTTTTGATCTTCTGACATTTTGTATGTAAATATTGCAGCAATAATTACAGTTGCTATTGGCCATATTCCTATTAAGGCGCCTTCAAGCATTGCAAGGCTTGTGTTTACTATTCCCAAGTTTTTATAAAATATAACTATAGCAACAGTGGCTATCAATGATATGGGTATTACATAGTAAGCTGGCTTTTTTATTACTCCAAGTCCAATAATTATTAAGACTATTGGCATTAAAGCTGTTATAAAATCATAAGAATTCATAAAAAATGGCTCCTTTTTAATTGTATTATGATTAACAATCAATAAATAATATATAATTCTAATATTACAACATGAATAGTATCTGTGTTATTGAAAAATTACTATTAACTTTATTTTTAAATTTTTTCCTACTTTGTGATGACCTTTTTGCAGTTAATTTAGATGAGATTAATAAATTATCGAAGCATGCAAAATCAATAGTTTTAATGGATTTTGATACTAGGCGAATACTTTATTCTAAGAAGCCCAATTTGGTTTTTCCTCCAGCATCGCTTACAAAGATTGTTACAATTTATACAGCTTTAATTGAAGCTGAAAAGCGAAATATAAAATTAAAAAGCATAGTTCCTATTAGTGATTCTGCTTCATATTATAATGCACCTCCCAATTCTTCTTTAATGTTTTTGGAAAAGGGGCAAATTGTTAATTTTGAAGAGATTTTAAAGGGGCTTTCAGTTTCTTCGGGCAATGATGCTTCTATTGCAATTGCTGAGTTTGTAGTAGGCGATTTAAATAGCTTTGTTAATTTAATGAATATTAATGTTTTAAATTTAGGGCTTTTTAATATGCATTTTGTTGAACCTTCTGGATATAGCAGCGAGAATAAAATTACAGCACTAGACATGACTTTTTTTGTAAAATCTTATGTAGAGAAGTTTAGATTTATGCTCAATATTCATTCTTTAAAGTATTTTGTTTATCCAAAGAGTAAAAATTTAGGAACTGCTTTGTCATCAAAATTTTTAAACTTAAAACAACGAAATGCTAATTTATTAATATATGATTATCCTTATTCAGATGGTATTAAAACGGGATATATTAAGGAATCAGGCCTAAATCTCGTTGCTACTGCTAAAAAGGGTGAGAGAAGGTTGATAGCAGTTGTATTGGGGGTTGAAAAAGGAATTAATGGATTTGGAGAGAAGATGAGAGCTTTGATTGCAGAAAATTTATTTGAATATGGATTTAATGAATATTCTAAATTTCCTTTAATAGTAAAATTAAAAGAAAAAGTCTATAATGGTACAGTTGATACAGTTACTCTTTTTTCTAAAGAGCCTTTTTATTATCTTTTAACTAAAGATGAATTTGATAAAATTAATATAAGCTATACTGTTGATAAGTTGGTTGCCCCACTTGGTGGGGATGTGCCTGTTGGGAGGGCTGTGATTTTTTTAGAAAATGAAAAAGTAGGGGATGTTGCTTTGTTTAGTGGTAAAGTAAATAAATTAGGGTTTTGGCAAGGTCTTTATAAGAGTTTTATAAATTTTTTTTCAAGAGAGTATTAATTTTATGTTAAATCATTTTAATTTTAAATTAAAACGTGATGTTACAATAATAGTTCCTGGTGAAGCTTTTGTTTCAAATAAAAGAGTTATTTCTACAATTCTTGGTTCTTGTGTTGCTGTTGTGCTTTGCGATGAATCAAGCAATTTAATTGGAATGAATCATTATGTTCTGGTTAAGTCAGATCTTGACATATCTCCTGATCAAAGAGGAAGATATGGGATTTATGCTATTCCTATGTTAATAAATGCAATGTTAGAAAATGGCGCTAATAAAAGTAATCTCAAGGCTAAGCTTTTTGGAGGAACTAATTTTATAGCAAAAGGATCGGTTAAAGTGGGGCTTGAAAATTCAGAGTTTGCCGTTAATGCATTAAATAAGTATCGCATTCCAATTTTAGCTAAAGATTTTGATCAATCTAAGTCGCGAAAGATTTTTGCTTTTCCTGAAAACTTTAAAGTTATTGTGGAATATCCAGACGGAACAAAGGTTTTTTAATCTTGCCTGATGATGATTTTTTTAAAAATTCTCTCAATCAATTTCAATATGAAGCAGTTACTACTATTGAAGGCGCTCTTTTAATTATTGCTGGTGCTGGTAGTGGGAAAACAAGGGTTGTTACTCATAGGATAGCATATTTACTTTTAAAAGGTATTGCTCAGAAGGAAATTTTAGCCTTGACTTTTACCAATAAGGCTGCCAGTGAAATGAAAGACAGAATTAAAAAAATTTTAAAAAGTCCTCTTAGCAATCTTATGGTTTCAACTTTCCATGCTTTTGGGCTTTTCTTTTTAAAAGAAAATTATAAATTGTTAGGGTATAGAAAAAACTTCAGCATTTATGATGACAATGATAGGATATCTCTTCTTAAAGAGATTTTGCTTGATGAGGGTCTTTTGAATAAAAGAGTTTCTTTAAATTCACTTAGCAATGCTATTTCACTTTTAAAAAACGGCATTCTCACTCTTAATGAATTAAAAGAAGAAGATATAAATATTTTTAAGCTTTATGAAGAGCGATTAAGGCTTTATAATTCTTTTGATTTTGATGATTTGATTTTAAAGCCAAAAGAATTGTTAAGCAATAATTCTGATATTAGAAATAAATATTCTAAAAGATATAAGTATGTTTTGATTGACGAGTTTCAAGATACTTCTTTGATTCAATATAATTTTATTCGCCTTTTAATAAATCATAGTAATTTGTGTTGTGTTGGGGATGATGATCAATCGATATATTCTTGGCGTGGAGCCAATTATAATAATATTCTGCAATTTGAAAAAGATTACAACGTTAAAGAAATAAAGCTTGAACAAAATTATCGTTCTGCGAAAAATATTTTAGATGTTGCCAATTCTGTGATTTTAAATAATAAAAATAGAAAAGAAAAGACTTTGTGGTCTTCAAAGATGTGTAGCAAAGTTATAGATGTTTTTATATTTGAGGATGAAATTCAAGAATCTGAGTTTGTTGCAAGTCAAATTATAAAGCTTTCAAGGCTAGAAGGTTTTCAATCTAAAAAGATAGGAGTTCTCATGAGAACCAATGCTCTTTTTAAAAACGTTGAGATGATTTTTAGAAGACAGGGCATAAAATATAAAGTTTCGGGGGGAACATCTTTTTTCCAGAGAAAAGAAATAAAAGATATTATTTCTTATTTAAATGTAATAATAAACCCTAAAAGTGATTATGATCTTCTTAGAATCATTAATGTTCCCAGAAGGGGGATTGGTAAGGAATATTTGAAAAAAATTAGAGATATAGCAGATAAGAAGAGTTGTTGCATTTATGATGCTCTTTGTGACATTGCTTTTTCTTTTACAAATACTTCTAGTTACGACAAAACTTTAAATAAACAGGTAATTGAAAGCATAGAAGATTTTGTATCTTTTATTGAAGAGTATCAATATAAATTTAGTATAACAAAAAACACTTATTCTAATATAATCAAAGAAATGATAGAAAGTGTTGAATATTGGGGATTTTTAGTCAGTGAAAATCCCAATTCAATCAAAGTGGCTGAATATAAATATCAAAATATAGAAGGGTTTTTAAGTATAATTAAAAATTGGGAATCCAAACAATTTGGTGAGTTGAGAGATTTAAGCAGTTTTTTAAATTATATAGTTCTTCAATCTAACGAATTGAGTGAGGAATCTGAAAATATTAATATTAATTTAATGACAGTGCATTCTTCTAAAGGTTTAGAATTTGATTATGTATTTTTTATTGCTGTTGAAGACAATATTATTCCTCATCATAGAATTATTGAAGATAGTGAAGTTGGATTGGAAGAAGAGAGGCGAGTTTTTTATGTTGCATTAACTCGCGCAAAAGATTCTCTTGTTATTACTATGGCTAATAAGCGGAAAAAAGATAAGCAAATCTTTGATCAGCTGCCCTCAAGATTTATTTCAGAAATTCCTAAAGAATTTTTAAATTTTAATTATTATGCAGATTTTGTTGAAAACAAAGCCTAATCAGCATTATTAAATTTATTGAATGAATTTAAAGATTAATTTAGTATATTATATGATTAATTATAAATTAAATCTAAGTATATTTATGAATTTAATTTATTCAAAGGAAAGTTATTATGAGTATTGTAATTGATTTTTTTAAAGAGATATCAAAAATTCCAAGATGTTCAAAAAATGTTAAAGGAATTATTAATTTTATTAAGCAGAGAGCCAAAAAATTTGGTTATTCTTTTAAAGAAGACAGTGTTGGTAATATTGTGGTTCAGATAAAGTCAAATAATAATATTGATATGCATCCTATTATTTTACAATCTCATGTTGATATGGTTTGTGAAAAAAATGAATCCAGTTTACATAATTTTGAAACAGATCCAATTAAAATTGTTGAAGAGGATGGGTATCTTAAAGCAGCAGGAACTACTCTTGGAGCTGACAATGGGATTGGAGTAGCTATGATGCTTGGAATTATGAGTGAGGCCAATAGTTTCCCTCATCCCGATTTAGAACTTCTATTTACTGTTGATGAAGAAATAGGTTTAATAGGTGCTTTTGGTATTGATTCGAATTTATGTAGTGGTAAAAGCCTTATTAATCTTGATGGAGAGGAAGAAGGCTATTTTTTAGTTGGTTGTGCGGGATCAAGACTTGTAGAAATTGTTTTTTCTCCTAAGTATAGCCTTTCAACAAAGAAAACAAAGGTAGAAATTTTGTTTAAAGGGCTTAAAGGTGGCCATTCTGGGGCAGATATTCATTTGGATTTGGCAAATTCTTTAAAATTAATGTTTTTTGCTCTTTTTGAAATTAAAGCAAGTCTTGATTTTGAGATTGAAGGCATTTTTGGTGGGGACAGTAGCAATGCAATTCCAAATGAAGCTAAAGCTTTAATCTTTATAGATGATAGTGATTATGATTTATTAAATAAAGAGCTTAAATTTTTTGCACTTAAAGTTAAAAGCATATATTCTCTTGAAGATGAATTTGATATTGTTGTTAATAAAAAAGAATTTTCACCAGTTGAAGTTCTTGATGAAAATAGTAAGAACAAGCTTTTAAATATGGGAATGGGATTTTTACATGGAGTTCAAAAAGTAGAAAATTATGAAAATAAGCTTATAAAGACTTCTTTAAATTTTTCAAGTCTTTTCAAAATGCAAGGTGACTATATTTTTACTTTTTTAATAAGATCTTTATTAGATTTAGAGAAAGAGTATGTTTGCAATCATTTGCAATCAATAAGTGATTTATCAGGAGCTAATTTGCGTGTAATTTATGACTATCCTTCTTGGAAGTCTGATAAGAATAGTAATCTTTTAAAACACCTTCAAGACGTTTATAAAGAGATGTATTTTAAAGATGCTAATGTTTCCTTAATACATGCAGGGCTTGAAACGGGCATAATATCTTCTAGGTTGGGGGGCATAGAATCTGTTACTCTTGGGCCTTGGATTGAATGGCCTCATACTACTAGAGAAAGAGTAAATATTTCTTCAACTATTAGAGTTTATGATTTTTTGAAAAAAAGCTTAGAAAGATTTTAAAAATTTTAGTTTTAAAAAATTTAATGTTTTATTATAAATTTTTTAATAAAAGTCTTATAGCTTTTATTATTTTTATCTTTTATTGACTTAGGAATTAAATATTTATAAAATATTATAATAATTATAGTCACTAGTTATTGGTGGTTGTAGCTCAGTTGGTAGAGCGTCGGGTTGTGGTTCCGAATGTCGCGGGTTCAAGCCCCGTCAATCACCCTTTAATCAATTTTATTTCTAACTGCATTCATAGCTCAATTGGATAGAGCGGCGGACTTCGAATCCGAAGGTTGCAGGTTCGACTCCTGCTGAGTGCGAAATTGTTATTTATTTAGTAGATTAGGCATACTTGCAAAAGCTTTTAAGTTTTTGTATACTAGTTTGAGTATGAAGTATGCAGGAGTGGTGGAATTGGCAGACACGCTAGACTTAGGATCTAGTGCCTTTGGCGTGTGGGTTCGACTCCCACCTTCTGTAAAAGTGCGAAAGTAACTCAGGGGTAGAGTGTCACCTTGCCAAGGTGAAAGTCGCGGGTTCAAATCCCGTCTTTCGCTTTTTGATTAATAATTATCAATAAGGTTTAATTGAGGCATTAACAGTGATTTTGAGTAAAGATATTAAGCTTCTTCCAGGTTCAAAAGTTGAGGTTGTCATTAGAGTTTCAAAAAGTGTTATTCAGGAAAAATATAATTCATTATTGCAAGATTATTCTTCCCGACTTAAGATTCAAGGTTTTAGAATTGGAAAAGTTCCTATTAGTATTATTGAAAATAAATATTCTGAAGGTTTAAGAGCTTCTGTTTTAGAAGAAGTGATTAATAATTCTCTTAAAGAATTTTTCAAAGAAGAGTTCAAAATGCCTTTAAGCTATGCTCCTCCTACTATAAAGGAAAAGAATTTAAGATTAAATCTTGATAAAGATTTTGAATTTACTTTTGTATATGAGACTTATCCTGAATTTAAAATTCCAAGTTTTGATGATATTGATATTAAAGTGGAGATCCCTGAAGTTTTTATTGATGATTCTGATATTGATAATGAGATTAAGAATCTTCAAATAGAAAATTCAATTATCATTGAAGATGAGGAAGGAGTTGTCAAGAAAGATAGCATTGTTAAAGTTGATTTTGTTGAGCTTGATGACCTTTCAAATGAGATAGTATCAACAAAAAGGCAAGACTTTGTTTTTACGGTTGGAAAATCTGAGACCTATTATGATTTTGAGAAAGATGTAATTGGCATGAGAATAAATGAGGAGAGAGTTATAGAAAAATCTTATGTTGTGGATTACAAATTTGAAAAGCTTGCAGGTTCTTCAAGAAAATTGAAGATTAAGATTAAGAGTATTAAAAAAAGAGATCTCCCTTTAATAGATGATGAATTTGCAAAAGATATTAGCGACAGATATAATACGCTAGATGATCTTAAAAACTTTATAAGATCTGATCTTTTAAACTTTATTGAAGAAAAAAAAGAAACTTTAAAGCTAAATAAATTTTTTTCTACTATTTCTGAAAAATTAGAAATAGACATCCCCCATTCAATGATTGAGGCTGAAATTGAAATTGCCTTTAAGGATGCCAAAAGGCAAAATAAAAATAATATTAGCCTTGAGGAGTTTAAGAGTATGTTTTATTCTTCAGGATCTGTTGGTAGCGATAATTTAAAAGATGAGATTATTAGCAATTTGAAATCTAAGTTGATAATTCAGAAAATGGTAGATTTAGACCCAATTGAAGTTACTGAGAGTGACGTTGAGAATGAGATTGCTAGACAGTCTGAGAATTCAGGTGTAAGCTATGAGGAAATTAAAAAATTTTATGAAGATCAAAATCTGGTTTCTTATTTAAAGGATGATATCAAAAGGGAAAGAGTTAAGAAAAAAATTTTGGAAAATCTTAAAGAAGTAAAGGGTAAACAAGTTTCTTTTAAAGATTTTGTTAATTATAAAATTTGTGAGTAATAAAAATGGAATTTATGTATAATTTAATACCTACTGTGATAGAGAATACGGGGAATTATGAGAGAGTATTTGATATATATTCAAGATTGCTTAGAGAGCGTATAATATTTTTGAGTGGTGAGATTAATGATCCTAAGGCGGATACTGTGATTGCTCAACTTTTGTTTTTAGAATCAGAAGATTCAAACAAAGACATTTGTCTTTATTTGAATTCTCCAGGAGGTAGTATTACTGCAGGTCTTGCGATTTATGATACTATGCAATATATAAAACCCGATGTAAGGACAATTTGCATTGGGCAAGCTGCTTCAATGGGAGCTTTTTTGCTTGCTGGTGGCGCCAAGGGCAAAAGAGAATCTTTGGCTTACTCTAGAATAATGATTCACCAGCCTTGGGGCGGAATAAGTGGTCAGGCTAGCGATATTAATATACAGGCTAATGAAATTTTAAGGCTTAAAAAATTAATAATAGATATTATGTCTAATCAGATAGGGGTTGATAAGGAAAAACTGGCTCTTGATATGGAAAGAGATTATTTTATGACTTCAAGTGATGCTCTTAAATATGGTCTTATTGATAGTATCTTAGTAAGGGAGTAGTTTTATTTTCGGTAAAAGTTTTTATGGCAAGAGTAAAAGGTCAAAAAGTAAAAGAGTGTTCTTTTTGTGGACTTAGCGTTGCTGAGCTTGGTGGCAATGTTGTTATATCTAATGGAGTAGCGATTTGTCCGGAATGTTCTAAAATATGTCACAATCTTTTTAAAGAAAAGTTGTGTAAGCCGCTAGATTCTAAGTCCAATGATTTGCCAACTCCTAAACAACTTAAAGATCATTTAGACATGCATGTTGTTGGGCAAGAAGATGCAAAAAAAGTTTTATCTGTGGCTGTTTATAATCATTATAAAAGAATATTAAAAAATAATAAATATGATAATGGCATTGAGATTGAAAAATCTAATATACTTTTGGTTGGTCCTACGGGCAGTGGTAAAACTTTGCTTGCAAAAACGTTGGCTGCAGAGATGAATGTGCCATTTGCAATAGCAGATGCTACAACTTTGACAGAAGCAGGGTATGTTGGTGAAGATGTAGAAAATATTTTGCTTAAATTAATACATGCTGCTCATGGGGATGTTAGCCTTGCTGAGAAAGGGATTATTTATATAGATGAGATAGATAAAATTGCTAAAAAAAATGAAAACGTCTCAATAACAAGAGATGTTTCTGGAGAAGGGGTTCAGCAGGCTTTGTTAAAGATAATTGAAGGTACCATTGCCAATGTTCCTCCAAGAGGCGGTAGAAAGCATCCTTATGAGGATACTATTGAAATTAATACTCAAAATATACTCTTTATATGTGGTGGTGCTTTTGTTGGGCTTGAAAATATTATTAAGAATCGGATAAATAAAAGTTCTATTGGGTTTTCAGCAATTGAAAAAAAGAATATAAGAGGAGATACTTCATTAAAGTATTTAGAAATGGAAGATTTGATTAAATTTGGCTTAATACCAGAGTTTGTTGGCAGACTTCCTGTGCATTCGTATCTTGAAAAGTTAAATAAAGAAGATTTGTTGAAAATATTGGTTGATCCTCAAAATTCTATTGTTAAGCAGTATTATCATATGTTTAAAATGGATAATGTTGAATTGGTATTTGAAAAAGATGCTTTAGAATCAATTGTAGATGAAGCCATTTTAAAAAATACTGGAGCAAGAGGCCTTAGATCTATTTTAGAGGGTCTTCTTAAAGATGTTATGTTTGAGGTTCCTTCAATTAGTAAGGCTAAGAAGGTTATTGTTACAAAAGAATCTGTTTTAAATGCAGATATTAACCCATTAATTTTGGTTGGAAATGCAATTAAAAAGCCTTGGGCAAAAGAGTTATATGAAATCAATCTTAAATATGATAAAAAATAAAAAAGAAGATCTTCCAATTGTTATTTTAAAAGAAAATGTTCTTTTCCCAAATATTACATTGTGGGTAACCTTTGATAATGAATATGTAATTAATTCCATAGCTCAATCCATGTTAGAGGAAAGATTGATTTTATTTGCTTATCCAAATGAGTCTAATTATGATGATTCTAATAGGGGGGGAGTTAAAAACTTATGTTCTGTAGGCACTTATTCTAAACTTATCCAGGTTATAAAGGTCAGTAAAAATGTAATAAAAGTTTTGGTTGAGTGCCAAAGTAGGGTTCTTATAGGCAGTGTTTCAAAAAAAAATGATTATTTGAGAGCTAAAGTTACTTTTGTGCCTGATGCTGATGGATTAAACAGAGAGCTTTTCACTTACTCTAAATTTTTAAAAGAAACTTATGAAGCTTACAAAAATTCTTTATCTTTAAAATCTTATGATAGTGATAATGAGCCAATTAATTATTTTGAGAATCCAAGCAAGCTTGTAGATATTATAGCCTCTAATTCAAACTTGGAAAGCAGCATAAAATTAGAGCTTTTGCAAGAGCTAAATGTTAAAACTAGAATAGAAAAGTTAATTGTTAATTTAAACATTGAAATTGACCTTTTAGATCTTAAAAAAGATATTAATTCTAAAGTTAGAGCTAAGTTGGATAAGGGGCAGAGGGATTATTTTCTTTCTGAGCAAGTTAAAGAGATACAAAAAAGATTAGGCAAAGATGAAAACGATTATATTGACAGGTTAAATTTCAAAGATATTCCAGAAGATATTAAATCCAAGATTAAAAAAGAAATTTCTAGATTGTCTAAAATGCAGATGAATTCTCCTGATGCTAATATTATTAGAAGTTATATAGAATTAATATTAGATCTTCCATGGAATGAAAACACTGTTATGAAAAATCATTTAAGCGAGATTGAGTTTATCTTAAGAAATTCTCATTATGGTATGGATGAAGCAAAAGAAAAGATAATAAATTTTTTAGCTGTTTATCAAATTAATTCTAAGGTCAAAGCTCCTATTTTATGCCTTGTTGGACCTCCTGGTATTGGTAAAACATCTCTTGTGGAATCTGTTGCAAGATCGCTTTCTAGAGAATTTGTTAAAATATCTCTTGGTGGCTTAAGAGATGAAGCAGAAATTAGGGGACACAGAAGAACTTATGTTGGCTCTCTTCCAGGTGTTTTTATTAGTGCAATGAAAAGATCAGGCAAATCCAATCCCGTTATTCTTCTTGATGAAATAGATAAAATTAATAGTAGTTATAAAGGAAATCCCGAATCTGCTCTTTTAGAAGTTTTAGATCCCGAGCAAAATTATAAATTTATAGATCATTATTTAGAAATTCCTTATGATCTTTCTAATGTTTTATTTGTTACAACAGCTAATTCTCTTAATGGCATGTCAAAGCCGCTTCTAGATAGAATGGAAATAATTAAAGTTGAGGGTTATTCTTATATTGAAAAGTTAGAGATTGCTAAGATTTTTCTGATTCCAAGCATAATTAAAGAGAGTTTTTTAGATAAAGTTTATATAAGAATAGAAGACGATGTTATTTTGAATTTAATTAGAAACTATACTATGGAATCTGGCGTAAGGGGGCTAAAGAGAGTTTTAACTAATTTGATTAGGAAACTTGTAAGGGAATTGCTTTATGAGTATTCTAAAGACCAAATCATCAAAGGCAATTTTTATTCGCCAAGTTCTTTGATACATGGAAATAATTCGCTTTTTACTCATGATCCTGATATTCCAGGTATTTATAAAATAATCAATATTAATAATTATTATAATTATGTTGATACTGAGTATAACTTGGATTTGATTAAGATTGATTCTTCTGGATTTGTTTATGGGCTTGCTTGGACAAATTATGGTGGTACGGTTCTTCCTGTTGAGGCAACTAAGTTTGAGAAAAAAGGAGACATTATTCTAACAGGTAGTCTTGGGGCTATTATGAAAGAGAGCGCACAGCTTGCATATTCTATAGTTAAGACCTATTCTTCTAAACTTAATTTTGATGTAAAGGAAAGCCCTGAAATTCATTTGCACTTTCCAGAAGGAGCAACGCCAAAAGATGGACCTTCTGCTGGTATTACCATTGCAACAGCAATTGCTTCAATACTGTCTGACAAGAAAGTTCCTTTAGATCTTGCAATGACTGGTGAGGTGACTTTAAAGGGCTTTGTTCTTCCTGTGGGCGGCATTAAAGAAAAGGTTTTAGCAGCCTATAGAAACGGTATAAGCAAAGTTATTTTGCCCAAAGACAATAAAAAAGATTATTCTAAGCTTCCAGAAGAAGTTAAGGATAATATAGATGTTAAGTTTGTCTCCAGCTTGGAAGAAGTTTTTGATTATTTGAATATTATTTAAAAATTTACATATTTAAATTTATATTTTAGGAGTAGATATATGAAAGATGGAGTTAGAAAGCCTTCAGGCAGCAGGGTATCTTTTAGTGCTCAGCCCAATGTTAAAGGCTTGAGAAAGAATAACAGCTTTTCTTGTTTTGCTAAGAGTAATTTGGGAAAAAATTTTTTAAAAGGTAAAAAAAAGGGTAAATAAAAAAAGTGGCTTTAATTGGCCACTTTTTGTTTTTTTAATAATGCAGAAATAAAAGATATGTTATGCTCTCTTAGAATAATACTCAACAACCATTTGTTCATTGGCAAGTGTAGGTATCTCGTCTCTTGATGGGGCATGCTTTACTTTTATGTTTAAATCGTCAGCGTTTACTTCTATCCAAGTTGGTAAATTTCTAAGAGACGAAGTTTTTTCTATATTTGATCTTATTAATTTTTTTAGACTATCTTTCTCTTTTATTTGAATTTGATCATTTGCTCTTAGTATTATTGAAGGTATTGTAACTCTTCTTCCATTTAATATAATAATACCGTGAGAAACTATTTGCCTTGCGTGTGCTCTTGAGATGGCAAATCCAGCTCTATATACAACATTGTCAATTCTTCTCTCAAGTATTGAGAGCAAATTGTCACCGGTAACACCGTGATGTTTTTTTGCTTCTTTAAAAGCGTTGGTTAGCTGTCGTTCGCTTACACCATAAGTAAACTTTATCTTTTGTTTTTCTATCAATTGTTTTCCATATTCTGTAATTTTAGCTTTTCTGGCTTTTCCATGCATTCCGGGAGGATGTGGCTTTTTTTTAAGGATTTTGTCATATTTTGGCTGCTCAAAAATGTTGATACCAAATCTCCTTACCAGCTTGCCTTTAGCTATTTGTTTTCTATTCATCAATTCCTCGCATATTAAAAATAAAGCATAGCAGGGATAGGACTCGAACCTATGACCTTCGGGTTATGAGCCCGACGAGCTACCAACTGCTCTACCCTGCGTCTTATAGTTTAAAATGTTAGCATAATTTTATTATGAGTGTCAATTATTTGTTTATTATTAATTTAATTAGAAATTTAATTAGACTAAGAAATATACATCATTTATTTCTTTGTATTCTTGTTTTATGATTTTTCTAATATCTTGTGTTTTATTTATAAAATTTTTAAAGTCATTTTCTGAATTTAAATTTATTTTGATATAAAGCACAAGTTTGTTGCCCTGATTGTGAAAATTAAGTGTTTTAAAGTTTATATGTGAATTTTTCAATGTGTCTTTTACGCTTCTTTTGAGATCTATATTTTGCCTTGAGAGCAAATTGTTTGCGTTATTTATTATTACGTTAAGTCCTTCTTTTATTATGATAAAGCCAATGAATATAGACATAATTTTGTCAAAGCCACTCCACATGTAAGTTGCAAGTAGTAAACTCAGTGTAATTCCACCATGTGAGAATATACAGTTTTTATCAGCTGAAGCTAGCGCCAAGAGAAGTTGATTGTTGTATCTTTTTCCTATTTGGAATTTTGTGAGATATTCTATTATTTTGACTATAAAAAAAATAAAGGGGATTAGTGGTATCCATAAGCTTTTTTTAAGGGATTTATTTGAAAATATTTCTAGTATGTTTTTTTTGTCTTCTTCGCTGTGGTTTTGATCGTGATCGTGATCGTGATCGTGTGAGTGGCTATGTTCATGTTCATGTTCATATATATTATCATTTTTATTTTTGTTTTGGTGTATGTGTAAATTAAATCCAGATTCTCCCCCAAGAGTGATAAATTTATTTAATCCGGTTGTATTTAAAAATAGTGTAAATCCTGCCATAAGTATGATTATTCCCATGATAAAAGCTATTAAGCTTTCCATTAATTTGTGTCCATGGGGATAATGGATGGTTTCAGGTTTGCTTGTAATTTTTAAACTAAAGTAAGTTATTGTAGATAAAACAAAGTCAGCCATGACGTGGAAAGCATCAGCAATAAGTGCAAATGAATTAAACAATATTCCAACAGTAAGCTTAGAGGATATTGATGCTACTTCTGTAAATATAGAGATTGTTCCTATTCCCATTACAAATTTATCTTCTTCTATTTCAGATGCTAATTCTTTTTTATATTGAGAATCTCTATATTCAAATCCTAAGCTTAAAAGCTCTTCTTGTATTTCAATGATTTTGCATAAAATTGTTTTAAATTTGTATTTCTTGCTGTAGTGAATTAAATTGCTAATCATTATTTTTTCTATGCCTTCTGATTTAAAATCATCATCAATATAAAAATGAATTATTTCAATTCGATCAGCTTTTGCTTTTGCTTTAAGATTTGCAATTAATTTTGAATTATTTTCAATATAAACAATGTAGATATCTTCTTTTTTTAAAGGATCCAGTTTTAAATGGGCAAATTTATGAATGTTTTTTAAGCTTATTACCTTGACCATAATTGTAACATTCTCCTAGTTATTGCATAATTTTATTAATGCAGCATTAATGCTACATTTTATCATTTATTAAATTCAAGCTCAATCTTAGTTTGTTAGGGCAAAAGTGAGGGATATTTTATGCGGCAAGCGGATTTTTTTGTGAAAAAATGTAAAAAAATTATTTTAAATAATAATTTGCACAATTTAATTGAGAATATTAAAAATATTTTTTGTGATTTTTTAAAAGAATTTGACAGAAAGTCATTAGAAAATGTATTTGATTATTATTATGAAGCTTATGATTTTAATAATAGTATATACAGCTTTGTAGAAAAATTTGTCCCAATTATTGATTTTTTATTATTTGAGAATTTAGAATACAATTTTAATTCTGATGAGAAAAAACTTATTTTAAATGTATTTGATTCATCTGCCAATACTCTTGAAAGCTATAAATTAAATAGACTTGCAAGTGCTTTGGTTTCTCTAAAGATATTAAATTAAATTAATTTTTTTTCAAGCTCAGAGTATGTTACTCTTCGTAGTTCTTTTTTGTCAAAAGGAGATTTAAGTAAATCTTTTAATGTGTAAATTTTTATAGGTGTTTTGTTTTCACTAAATGATTTAGATTCTGTTATTATTATTTTTGTATCTTGATTAAAAAATTCTGCCATTACTTGCAGGCATATAGCGCATGGAATACATTCAGGACTTGTATTAAGCAATAAAAAATCTATTTCTTGTACGCCAATTTTTGCAATCATATTTAAAATCGCACTTCTTTCTGCGCAACAAGTTGCTCCAAAGCTTGCATTCTCAACATTTGTTCCAATAAAAAAATCGTTTGCTTTAGTCTTAATACAGGAACCTACTTTGAATTTTGAATATGGAGAATATGAATTGTTTCTTGCTTTTTCTGCCATATAAAATGCTTTATCTATATCTTCTTGTTTTAGTTTTTCCACAATTGCCTCACTTGTTATATTTTATTAGCCATTGTGGTTTATTTTATTGAAATATTGTAATATAGTCAATGTAAAATAAGTCAAAAACTTGTTTTACGGAAGGTTTGCGAACTTTATTATGAGAGATGTTATTAATTTTATTAAAAAGTATAATAATTTTATTATTATTGGGCACAAAGATCCTGATTTTGATTGCATAGGTTCGTCTTTGGCTTTATCGTCTTTTCTCTCAAGAATTGGTAAAAATTCTGTTTTGTTAAATGAAGGTCCTTTTGTTAGGAAAGAAATAATTCCTTTTAAGGATAAGTTTTTATCTGAATGGCCCAATATTGATATTTCGGAGTATTCGGTTGTTATTTTAGATTGCTCAATTTTAGATAGGATAGGCGATGAATTTGTATTTTATGTAAAGGATATGCCCATTTTAGTAATCGATCATCATATGTCTGGTGAAAAATTAGAATGTGTAGGCTATATTGATCCTTTTGCCCCCTCTACTACTTTTTTAATTGAAAAATTGATCAGAGAATTTGGATATGATCTTACAAAAGAAGAGGCTTGGTATATTTTAGTAGGATTTTGCACTGATACTGGTTTTTTTAAATTTATTTCAAGAAGTGATCCAGAGCCTTTTGAAATGGTTGCAAGATTAGTTTCAAAAGGAATAAGTCTTAAAGA
Organism: Borreliella mayonii; assembly: GCF_001945665.1. NCBI lineage: Bacteria > Pseudomonadati > Spirochaetota > Spirochaetia > Spirochaetales > Borreliaceae > Borreliella > Borreliella mayonii. Next base: position 647,054 of record NZ_CP015780.1, read on the forward strand.
AGTTTATAGCTATATAGAAACAACCAAAAGTCTAAAGTCAATAGAAACTCTTAAGTTAATGCTTAACAATCTTGAATCTTATTGGAATGGCAAGGTTTTGTTTACATTTTTATCTTCTTCTAGTTTTGGCAAAGATGGTGGCGTTAGTGGAGTCAATGAGCTTTTTTATATGATTTTAAGCAATGTTGAGAATAATGAAATTTTAGGTATTTTAAAAGAAATGGAAGACGGTTCGATTATAGTTGGACTGAGATCTAAAGATTCTTTTAATGTTGGAGAATTGGCAGAAAACTTTGGAGGCGGGGGGCATAAAAATGCTAGTGGGTTTAGAATCAAACAAGGCTCTCTGGAGATCGTAAAAAATCGAATGCTAGCATACATTAAGGATAATATTTGTTTATAATATTTCTTAAAGGGATTGTTCCTTTTGGATTAAAATCATTAGTTAGCGTTAAAAATCCAGATCTAAATGCCAGAGGTGTTGTTCCATAAATAATTACTATGTTTTTTATCCAATTTAATTTTTTAATATATTGAGGCGTAAGAGATACAATTACGCTTATTTTATCTTTATATTCTTTCAAATTTTCTAAATATTTCAAGCTTCCGGGTGTTGATAAACTAAAGATGACTTGCTCAAATTTTTTAATTATTTTTTTTATTTCGTTGAGCTTTTGAGGATTAATGCTGTTTAAGGGATAATAGTTGTAATAATAAGCATATGTATTTTGAAATATTTTTTTGCCTTCTGTAATCATTTTGTAGTAAGGAGATATTATAAGGGTTTTTTTAGTTTTAGATATTTCTTTTTCTATTCTTACTTTTGTAATACCCCTTAATGTGTTTTGTTCAAAAAATTTTTCACCTTCTTTTGAATATATTTTCTCATTTTTATTGAAATTAGGATAAAGATTAGATTTATTTTTATTTTCTTTTAAGTATTCCAATTTTATTCTTAATATTCTTTTATTAGATTCAATAATATTATTTTTTATTTCTGAATCTTTTTTCATTAAGTTTAGTAACATATTGTAAGCATTTTTTTGTATATTTTCATTTAAAGATATTAAAAAAATATCACTTTTGGCTCTAACTATTCTTTCAATTGTATTGTAAATGCTCTCATTATTATATTTTGCTGCGTTCATTAATAAGTCATCAGTAATTATTATATTATTGTATTTTAATTTCTTTCTCAGTATATCTTTAATTATTTTTGTTGAGGATGATGCGGGAATATTTTCTCCATTTGTAAGCTTTGGATATGCTAAATGGCCTGTCATTATTACCGGAATGTTTTCTTGGATTAATATTTTATATGGCAAAAGTTCATTTAAATTTATTTCTAGTAAATTAGAATTTATTATTGGAATATTTATATGGGAGTCAAGAGTGGTATTGCCGTGTCCCGGGAAATGTTTTGCAGTAGAAATTATTCCTCCTTGCTTTTGTCCTTTGTAAAAGGCCAGAGAAAGAAGCGATACTATTTTAGGGTTATCCGAATATGTTCTTGGACCTATTGTGAAATTATTTTCGTCACTATATATATCTACTATGGGCGCAAAATTTAAATTTATTCCAAGCCTACTCAGCTCTTGTGCTATATAATACCCTGTATTATAAGAATCTTTTGGAGAAAGAGATGCTGTAATTCCAAGATTACCAATTGTTTCTGATGTATTTGATTTTATGTGCTGTGTCCATCCACCTTCTTGATCTGTTGCGACAAATAAAGGAATTTTAAATTTATTATTTTGAGATATTTTTTGCGCTTTGTTAATGCTTTCCGCTAAGTTTTTTAAATTTTTTGCGTTCCATCCAAAAATTTTAATTCCTCCAAGGTTTTTTTTACTTATAAAATCAAGAACAAAATTTGTTATTGATTGATTTGGATAGCTTATCATGAACATTTGCCCTAGTAGTTCATGATCTTGCATTTTGTTTACCATTTCATTTATTAGTTTTTCTCTTTCCATCGTATCCCAAAAATCAATGGAAAAGCAGTTGTTAGCTATAAAAAGGATAATAAGATAAAAATTTCTTTTCATTTAACCATAAAATAATAAATGCTAATATATTATCTATGTTTATTAGCAAATCATTTTGTATTATACTTTATAATAGTGCTTTTTAATAATAGCATTGACAAAGCATTATTGAATTTATACACTTAATAAAAGTTTAAGCTGATGTAGCTCAGTTGGTTAGAGCACTCGGCTCATATCCGAGTTGTCGTGGGTTCAAGTCCCTCCATCAGCATTAGGGGTTGTAAATGGTAGTGGGAATTATTCTTGCAAATGGATTTGAAGATATTGAGGCCATAATTCCGATTGATATTTTAAGACGGGGTAATGTTCATATTAAAGTTATCAGTGCAAATGATAACAATGTTGTGATAAGTTCAAAAGGAGTTTCTTTTTTAACAGATGATGTAATATCAAACTGTAAGGAAAATTGTTTTGATCTAATAATTCTCCCAGGAGGCATGCCTGGAGCCACCAATCTTTTTAATTCAAAAGAATTGGATTTGATTTTAAAAGATATGAATGCTAAGGGTAAATATATTGCAGCCATTTGTGCTTCTCCAGTAGTAGTGCTTGCTGCTAAAGGTCTTTTAGGATTTAATAAGTTTACATGTTATCCAGGTTTGGAAAAAAATGTGCTTGATGGTGAGTTTGTAGATAAAAATGTTGTTATAAGTGATAATTTTATTACTTCTAAAGGTGTTGGAACTTCATTTGAATTTGCTTTTACTCTTCTTGAAATTATAAAGGGAAAACAAATAATGGAAGATGTTAAAAAAGCAACCTTACTTTGTTAGAGTTCAGCATAAAACTATTTAAAATGCTTATAATAATAAAATCAAATTTGGGTTTTAAAATTGCAAATTATAAATTTTTTGGAATTAAATTATAAATGTCTTCAAGAATGGTTAATTCTTCGTTTGTTGGTATTACTAGTATTTTTGTTTTGCTCTTAATGGTTGATATTTCGGATTCTAAATTCTTGTTTTGGGCTATTTTATTTTTTGCAAGGTCCAGTTCTATTCCAATTTTTTCAAACCCTTTTAGCGCAAACTCTCTTATTTTATAATCAACAACCCCAATTCCGCCTGTAAAAACTATTGCATCAGCATTAAAGTCAAGAGCAGCAATGTAAGATCCAATATATTTTTTTATTCTATATGTCATTATTTCTACTGCAAGCTTTGATTGATACTCTCCTTCTTCAATTTTGTTCCAAATATCTCTCATATCATTTGATTTTTCAGAAATTCCTAGTATACCGCTTTCTTTATTTAATATTTCTTCAATTTGTTTAGTGCTTTTGTTTAATATTGTGCTCATTAAATTAATAATTGATGGATCTATGTCTCCACTTCTTGTCCCCATTGCAAGGCCTTCAAGCGGAGTAATTCCCATACTTGTGTCATAAGATTTTCCATCTTTAATAGCATTAATACTTGCTCCATTTCCAAGATGTAATATTATTAAATTTAGATTATCTATTTTTTTATTCAAAATTTCTGAGGTTCTTTTTGTTATGTATGAATAAGAAAGGCCATGAAAGCCATATTTTCTAATATTGTGGTTTTTATACCAAGAATATGGAATTGCATAAAGAAAAGCGTGTTCTTTTATAGTTTGATGCCATGAAGTGTCGAAGCACAAAACTTGTTTTGCGTGTGGTAAAATTTTAAGCATTGCTTCTATTGCTATGATTGCATTTGGGTTGTGAAGTGGAGCAAGTTCAGAAATTTGTTTTAATTTATTTAAAATACTGTTTTTAAAAATTACTGAATTTTTAAGGCTTGAGCCGCCATGTACAACTCTGTGTCCTATTATTTTAATTTCACTAATAGTTTTAAGAATTTTTAAATTTCTGTTTAGCAGTATTTTAAACATTTTCTCTATTGCTTTTTGGTGATTTTCAATTCCTTTATCAAATCTTTCTGTTGTTGATCCATCAGTATTTGTAATTTTTATAATTGATTTTTTTGATTTTATTTTTTCAATAATTCCAGATATTAATTTTTTTGAATTTTCATATTGATAAATAGCAAATTTTAACGAAGAGCTTCCTGTGTTTATGATTAATATTTTCATTTTTTCCCTTTTTTATTTGACAAGCTATGTGTCTGTTTTTAGTAAATTAATATTTTTATATATGTAATTTATTTTGTCAGATTTTTCAATATTTTTAAAGCTTAAAAATATTGATTTTTGATACGAGGGATTTAATATTAATAAATTAGGATGTTTTTTAAGTATTTCTATTATTTTCCCCATAGGGATGCTTTCTATATTTTTATATTCTATTTCCAAGGTTCTGTTTGTTTCTTTTAATTTTGTTATGTTTAAATCTTTTGCTAAAATTTTAAGTTCAGCTAACATTAACAAACTATTTATTTCTTTAGGTATTGGGCCAAAGTTGTTGCTGAGTTCTGATCTTATCTTTTTGCTTTCTTCTTCAGTTTGAATTTCAAAGATTTTTTTGTAGATTAGTATTTTATCCTGTTCATTTTTTGCATAATTGTCAGGAATAAAGCCGCTATAGTTAATTTCAATATCAACTTCTTTTTCTGATGAGGCTTTTCCCATTTTCTTTTCAATTGCTTTATTTAGCATTGTTAGATAGTAATCCAATCCAATCGACTCAATTTCTCCATGCTGTTCTCTTCCAAGCAAATTTCCAACACCCCTTATTTCCATATCTTTCATTGCTATTTTAAATCCTGATCCTAGATCTGAAAATTCGGTTATTGCTCTTAGTCTTTCAATAGAGCGTTCATTTAGCTTTTCGCTATCTTGGTATAAAAAATAAGCATAAGCTTTTTTAGATCCCCTTCCAACCCTTCCTTTTAGTTGATATAGCTGTGCAAGTCCAAACTTGTTTGCATTGTTTATTATTATTGTATTTGCATTTGGAATGTCTATTCCATTTTCAATTATTGTTGTTGCCAATAAAATTTGATACGCTTTTTTAATAAAATTGTGCATTATATTTTCAATTTCGTCTCCTGTAAGTTTTCCATGAATTATTGCAATTCTTGCATAAGGAGTTAATTTTTCAATGAGCGTTTTTAAATAATACAGTTCTTCAATATTATGATTTACTAAAAAAACTTGACCATTTCGAGATAGTTCGCTTTCAATTGCATGTTTTATTAAAAGTTCGCTAAACGATTCTAAATAAGCCTCTATTTTTACTCTGTTTTTAGGTGGAATTTTTAAAACAGAAATATCTCTAAGCTTAATTAGGGACATGTGAAGAGATCTGGGAATTGGTGTTGCAGAAAGAGCAAGACAATCAACTGAAATTCTTATTTCTTTAAGCTTTTCTTTTTCTTTTACACCAAATCTTTGCTCTTCATCAATTATTATTAATCCTAAATTTTTGCAGGTGAATTTTTTTGAAAGAATTTTGTGTGTTCCTATGATTATATCAATTTCCCCGCTTTTCAATTCTTTTAAAATTCGGTTTTCTGTGTTATTTTTTATAAATCTGCTTAATACTTCGATTTTGATTGGAAAATTTTTAAATCTTTTTTTGAATGTATTAAAATGCTGTTCTGCTAAGATAGTTGTTGGCGAGAGTACAATAACCTGTTTGTTTCCCATTACAGCTTTAAAAGCGGCTCTCATGGCAACTTCAGTTTTTCCAAATCCAACATCTCCACAAAGAAGGCGATCCATCACTTTGAAGCTCATCATGTCTCCTTTTATTTCTTTTATTGCTGTTATTTGATCTGGAGTTTCATCGTATGGAAATTCAGATTCAAATAACAATTGTAATTCGTTATCTTCTGGGTATTTAATACCTTTAATGCTTTCTCTTTTTGAATAAAGCTCTATTAATTTGTCTGCAATCTCTTTGATTCTTTTTTTTGCGTTTGCTTTGTTTTTTATCCATGTTTTAGAACCAATTTTATCTAATTTGATATTTTTAGGATCACTTCCAATGTATTTTTGAATTAAATTTGTTTGTTCAATTGGAATAAATAACCTTTCTCCTTCAGCGTATTCAATCTCAATATAATCCTTTTCAAGAGAGCTGGTTTTTATTCTCTTTATTTGCCTAAATATACCAATTCCATGGTTTATGTGAACTACATGGCTATTTTTCTCAATCTCAACAAAGGAGTCAATAGCTTTTGTTTTTGAAGATTCAAATACTTTGTTTATTTTTTGTCCCGTATTGAAAATGTTTGATTCAAGAATAATGGCAATTTTTTCTTTTTCTATTATTAAAGAGCTAGATATTTTTAAAACCTCAATTAATACTTTTGGTAATTCTTTGAAAATATATTTAAGTTTTTCTTTTTGCGATTCAGATTCTGCTGCAATAATGATTTTAAATCCATTTTTTAGCCAATTTTCAAATTCCTCTTTTGTAAGCGCTATATTTGAAAAAAAGTTCCTCTCACTTTCGATTTTAAATTCTATAATTTCTTTGGATTTAGGGCTTTTAATCTTTGAAAATAAAACGTTGCTTTTTAGATTGAAGGTTTTAGAATTTAAGAGAATTTTTTTAGGATTAATTATATTTTTACCGACTTCTTTTGCTTCTTTATAAAGCTTTTCGTATTCTTGGTGTATTTTTTCAATTTCTTTTTCTAAATTATTAATTTCAAAATTTACAATAGGTGTTTGTTTTTCAATCTCATCAATTAAGTAGGTATTTGCTACTAGTGGATAAAACATTTCTTCTGTTTTTGTTTCTTTTTTTAAATTTAACTCTTCAAGAATATTTTTATATTCAATAGATTTAATTTTTGTTTTTAAGGTGTTAATAGCTTCATCGTTCCAAATAATTTCTTTTTTTGGAGGAATTTGGAATTCTAAAATTTCATCATCTTGTTTTAGTTGGGTTAAGGGATTGAATTTCTTTATTTCTTCTATTTTGTTAAAATTTAGTACAATTCTTATTGGATTTTGTTCTCCAAAAGGGTATAGATCTATAATTTCTCCTTTTATTGTAAATTCTCCTGGAATTGTTACTCTTAGTGTTTTTTCATATCCCAATGTTATAAGAGTTTTTTCAATGTCTTCTGTATTAATATTGGTATTTTTTTTAATTTTATATATATTCTTTAGTAATGTATTTTTATCAGGTATTTTGCTAAGCAATGATTTTAAGACTGCAATATATATTCCAGGATTTTTTTTATAAAAATTGATTAAGAATTTGATTCTTTCGTTAAAGATCGTACTTTTAGAGCCAATACCCTTGTATACAAGGGGGCTAAAATAGTTAAGCTCAAAGATTTGATTTGTAATTATTTGTAAATCATTTTTAATTTTATCTAATGTGTACTCGTCTTTAACTATTAATATTATTTTCCCAGTTTTACTATATTCTTTGATTTTTTTAATTAAAAAGGCTTTGAAAAATCCTTCATATCCTGTTAATGAAAAAAATGTATTTTGTTCTAAAAATTCTTTCATTTTTTTTAAATTGGAATTATTTTCTAATATTCTTGTTAGTTCTTCATCTATATTCATTTTTTACCTTTTTGTTTAATTAATTTAGTATAATAATATACTATAGGTATTATTACTTTCTTTATATATAATGTGGTTAGGTTTTGAGGGGAGCTTATGAATATTAGAAAATTGCTTTTTTGTATCTTTTTTATAAATATTTCTTTTGTTTTGTTTGCAGGGGATTACAAGGGCCTTGATTTTAAAATCAAGTTTTTTAATCAATCTATTTATCGTGTTAATAGTAATGTTTTTATTGAAGTTTCTCTTAGCAATGCATCTGAGAGTGTTTTAACTTTAGAAATAGGCGATATTAATTCTTTTGGCTTTGATTTTGATGTTACTGATACCACCAATATTAAAGTTAAAAGACCTATTGAATATGTTAAAAAGAGATCTAAAAATGTTGCAATTCCTGTTAGAAATATGAGCTTGAGACCTAATGAAAAGTTTTCTGTAGTTATTAACTTAAATCAATTTGTTAAGTTTAGTAAAGATGGAGTTTATTTTGTTAAGGGCATTTTTTTCCCAGACATTTCAGATCCATCTAAGAAAAAAGAATCTAATATTATTACGCTTTTTTTAAATGATAGTTTTGATGAAAATCCAGGCAGTATAGATCTTATTAATTTGTCTGAAAATAATGATATTCAAGATATCTTGAAAAGGAAAAAATTGTCTCCCGATGAGATTGTCAAATATTTATTAAATGCATTGCAGCTTGGAAAAAAAGAAAAGTTTTTTTTATATCTTGATATTGAAGGCTTGTTATTAAATGACAAAGGCAAGGCATACCTTTATAAGCAAAAGTTATCACCTATTCCTAATAAAAATGTAGTCGAAGAGTATAAAGAATATTTGTGGAATTCTAATAATTCAGATATTTCAAAAGCACCAAATAAATTTTCTCTTATTGAGACGACTTATTCTGATACTTCGGGTAAGGTGATCGCTGATTTATATTTTGACGATGGGCATTTTTACATTTCCAAAAGATATACTTTTTTCTTCAAAAAATATGATTATTATTGGATAATTTATGACTACATTGTTCAAAATACCGGTATTAAGGAAAAGTAAAACTTTTTGTATTTTGCAAATTATAGAACTTATTATATTATTTTATTTTTTAATAATAAGTCCTTCTGATCTTAATGCTGATTTTGAGTATAAGGTTGTCAAAGGGGATACTCTTTTTTCAATTGCGATTAAGTATAAAGCCAAAGTAAACGATCTTAAAAGGATTAATAAACTAAGTGTTGACAATATTAAGGTAGGTCAAATATTAATTATTCCAAGTGATTCTAATTTAAGTAAAAATATTACCCATAAAATCGATCGTTCTTTTAGTTTGCAAGAATCTGTTAATAAAGGGGTAATTTTTTATACTACAAAAGAGGGTGACACTATTGAGAGTATCTCAAAGCTTGTTGGACTAAGTCAAGAAGAGATAATAGCTTGGAATGATTTGCCTTCTAAAGATCTTAAGGTTGGAATGAAGCTTGTATTAACTGAGCCTGATTTTTTAAAGCCTTATGTAGTTAAGAAAGGTGATTCGCTTTCAAAGCTTTCTCAGGATTTTGATATTAGTTCTAAGGATATTTTAAAATTTAATTTTATTAATGATGATAAATTAAAGATTGGCCAACAGCTTTTCTTAAAGAAGGCTACTAAGAATGTTAATTTTCATTATGTTAAAAGAGGGGAAACTCTTGGCAGAATAGCTTATATTTATGGTGTTACTGCTAAGGATCTTGTAGCTCTTAATGGCAATCGGGCTATTAATCTCAAAGCAGGTTCATTGCTAAATGTTTTAAAGATTGTAAATAAGGATTTAGAAAAACCTTTTAAGGGAGATTTAAAAATTGATAAAAAAATAGATAATAAGTTTATCTATCATTCAGTTGCTGTAGGTGAGACTTTGTATAGCATTGCCAGACATTACGGTGTTTTAATTGAGGATCTTAAAAATTGGAATAATTTAAGTAGTAACAATATCATGCACGATCAAAAATTGAAAATTTTTGATAAAAAGCTTTCAATTAATTCTTCTATAATTAAAGCTAAAAACGATTTACATATTAAAAACAAGGTTGATTCTAGCTCTAATTCTTCTAATAAAGTTCAAACAATAGTTAATCTTCCCTCAAGCAAAAACAAAAAGCTAAATTTAAATATTTTTGGAATTGCTGCCAATCAAGATCTTTTTGATATTAGCTCTTTGGTTATTTTAGACCCCAAAATACCGATATTTGAGGTTGTTGGTGATTTTTATTATTGGTATAAACCAAGAAAGATAAGTCAGCCAAGTGAGTTTTATTCAGAAGATTGGCATTCTCCTTTGAATTCTTATAAAAAGGCAACCCAACTTTTCAAAAGTTTTGAAAAGTTGGTAAATTTTAGGTTTAATAAAGGATCAAGACTTAAGGATAAGTTAATAATTCTTGATCCAGGTCACGGTGGTCTTGATCCTGGAGCTATTGTTAAGTCTAGAGATGGTCTTGGGAATGAAGTTTTTGTTGTTGAAGATGAATATGTGTATGATATTGCCTTAAGGCTTTATGTATACCTTAAAAAAGAAGGAGCGAATGTTGAATTTACTATTTTAGCCCCCGACCATTTAATTAGGAATAGTGTTTTTGCTAATAATACTTTTGTTAATGTTAAAAACGAGGTTTACAATGATTATGACCTAAATAAAAATGATACTGTTGACTCCTGGATAAACGGCACTCCATCAGGCCTTAAAAAAAGATTGGTCGTTGTTAAAAACATTGTTAATAAATATAAACATATTAAAGATAAGGATATAGCCTTTTTTAGTTTGCATGCGGATAATAGTGTTGGGGCGCCTAAGAGTATGGGGTTTTATTATCAAAAAGATGACGAGAAAAAATATGATATTCATTCAAAGTCTGCAGCAGAAAAAATTACAGAAGGAATGAAAAGAAGTTTTTATATTAAGGGTCAAAATCTTCATGTTTTAAGAAGCAATATAGTAAGGACTAAGCTTTTAATAGAAGTTAGAAATTTAGCATTTCCAGAGGAAGCTTGGTCTATTAGATCTTCTAAGCTTAGAGATCAAGATTCCCAAATTCTTGCTAATGGGATTTTAAAAATATTGGAAAATAATTGACAAAAATTTTTAAATTTAAGATAATATTTTTAGTGTTCAATTTCCCCTATAGCTCAGTGGTAGAGCGGGTGGCTGTTAACCACTAGGTCGGAGGTTCAAGTCCTTCTGGGGGAGTTAATTAAAGCTAATTGGTTTTTTAGATCTATTTTTGTTATTTTAAAGTAATTAAGTCTTTCTAAGAATTTTTTATTATTTCCATGTCCCAAACAAAGGTGTTTTTGTATTTTTTGTCTCTTTTCTTTTGAGTTTTCTCCTATTATGCCAAGTTCTAACAAATCGCTTAATGTTAATAAATCTTTTTGATTGTCTTTAGATAAAGTTCCAACCCTTTTAAGTATCTTTATTATTTCTGTTTTATTTACCGATTCAACTTCAGTGTCTTTAGTATTAAGATATGCATGTTTGATTTTATTATTTTCTCCTAAATGTTTGACTATTTTTTGTCTAATAACATTTCCAGATTTATCGCTGTCTGTTAAGATTATTATTCCTTTGTATTTTAAGGCTTTTTTTAACAATTCAATAGTTTCAATTTTTAAGGCAAAGCCTTTTGTTTCTATTACTGTGCAGTCAAAAGATTCTTTAATTCTTTTAAGATCATCTTTTCCCTCAACTACAATTATTTCTTTTATTTTTTCCAATTAAATTCCTTTTTCAAAGAAAGCTCTTAGCAATTTAATTGCTTCTATGTGGTCAACTATTGATGCTGTTTCGCGCAAGGAATGCATTGCCCACATTGGTGTTCCAATGTCAATAGTTTCTATTCCTGTTCTTGCATTTGAAATTGGTCCAATTGTTGTGCCTGAAGGAACATTTGCTTTCATTATTATTTCTTGAATCTTAATATTATTTTTAATAGCCAAGTTTTTTAATTTTGCAAATCCTGTTGAAGTTGTTGCATATCTGAAATTGGCGCTATTTTTTACAACTACGCCTTTACCCAGAGTTGCTTGATAGTTTGGATCATGTTTAGATGTATATCCCGGATGAATGCCGTGAACGCTGTCAATCGATATATTAAATGATTTGTTTGTTTTTATTAAATGCTCTTCTCTAGTTAAATTAAGAGCAAGATCGATTCTTTCTAAAACTTCTGATAAAAAATTAGAATCAGCGCCCCTTGAGGTTAAAGATCCTATTTCTTCGTTGTCAAAAAATACAGCTATTTTATTTTTATCATTGCTTGTATGGACATAAGAATTCATGATTGCATGGCATCCTGATTTGTTGTCAAGATTTTTAGAAGCTAAAAATTCTCCTTCAGTTCCTATTATTTTGGAAGGTTGTGATTCTGTAAATATTAAATCACAAGATAAAAAATTTTCACACTCTATTCCAAGTTGTTCTAAGATATTATCTTTTATTGTTTTTTTAGTACTACTGATTACTGTTAAATTGTCATGAGTATTGTATACAAATCCCTCGTTAATTTGTCGATTTAAATGGATTGCAAGGTTTGGAATAATTCCTATGTTTTCAATATTGATTAATTTTGAATCAATATGCTCATTTTTTTTGAAATATACAATTCCTGCTAAACTTAAATCTCTATCAATCCAAGTAGAAATTATTGGACTACCATAAACTTCAATATGGTTGTAAAACACACTACTTGTTTTTTCTGTTGCATCTATTTTTAATTTTAATCCCGGACTGTCTGTATGTGCTGTTGCTATTAGAAACGGCTCATATTTTTTTTCTATATCAATATTAAAGGCAATAAGGCTAGTCCCTTCTTTTTTTATGTAATACGATCCTGTTTTAATTTTCCATTTTTCATCAAGTTTTAATTGTTGTGCATTAAAATAATTTATTAATTTCTCCTCAATATAGTTTACTAAGTGATAAGGGGTAGGGCTATTGTCTAATAGGCTTTGAAAAAATTTTGGTTCTAGTGTTTTATCGTGCACCATAGTTGGTTCTCCTTTAATTTTATTGCTTTATAGTTATATATTCTATTATAATAGTTTTTAACTGTTAGTTAGGAGTTTGTTATGAGAAAGTGTTTTATTAGCTTAAGTTTATTGTTTATTTTTTTTGCTTGCAGCTCTAATGTTGAAATTGAGTTAAATGATGATATTAGTGGTATTGTTTCAATATTTGTTAATGTTAATAGAGAATTTGAAAAAATTAGAAAAGAACTCTTAACAACTTTGGTGGGAGGAGAAATTGCAAATATGCCTCTTTTCCCTGTAGATGAAATAAAAAAATACTTTAAAAATGGAGAGGAAAAGCTTGGGCTTAAGCTTTTGAGTATTAAAACTCAAGGAGATTCTATTAATTTGGTTGTTAAGTTCGATAATTTGATTAAAATTTTAGGCGATTATATGAAAAAAACTGATATATCTGTGTTTAAGATAGAAAAAAAAGATGGTAAAAATATTATTGAACTTGATATTAATTTGGAAAACGCTACTAAGAATATTCATGAAAATAAAGAATATATTAGTGATGCGCTTGCTGCGCTTTTGCCATCTGATGAGATTCCAATGTCTGCCAAAGAATATAAAGATGTTTTGGTTTATTTTTTATCGGATTTTACTTCCAAAGCAAGTGAACTTATTGACAATTCAAAACTTAATCTTATAGTTAAGACTTCTAGAAATGTTCAAGAACAATTTGGATTCAAACAAATTAACTCAAACACACTAAGGTTTGAAATGGATATGGTTAAAGGATTAAGTCTTGAAACGCCAATAAAACTTAGATTAGTTTATTGACTGGGTTCAAGAATATAAACTTAATCGTTTATATTCTTATATTCTTTTTTAAAAATTCCTATTAAAATAGCTGTTATAATAGATCCTACTAGGATAGATGTTATCCATATTAATGGGTTTACTACTATTGGTAGAATAAATATCCCGCCATGTGGTGCTATAACCTCTACTTTGAAAAGCGCAGAAATAAATCCTCCTACAGATGAGCCTAATATGCATGCGGGAATTACCCTTAAAGGATCTGATGCTGCAAATGGAATTACTCCTTCTGTAATAAAGCATGCTCCCAAAAAATAACAAACTTTTCCGGATTCTCTTTCTTCTTTTGAGAATCTGTTTTTAAATAAACTTGTGGCAAGAGCAATTCCTATAGGAGGCGCCATTCCTCCTGACATTATGCTTGCATGAGGAATATAATTTTTTGCAGTTATCATTGCAATTCCAAATGCGTATGCAGCTTTATTTACAGGGCCTCCCATATCTATTGCCATCATTCCTCCTAGCAAGGCTCCAAGTATTGCCATATTAGTTCCGCTAAGTTGATTGAGCATGCTCGTTATTGATTCATTAATAGCAGATATTGGACTAAGCATTGTATATATTAAAATTCCTGAAATTATAACTGATAAAAAAGGATAAGTTAATACTGGATTTATTCCTCTTAAATTGCTAGGAATGATTTTGTCAGATATTTTTTTTACAGCTAGTGTAACGTAGCCTGAAATAAATCCTGCTAAGATGCCTCCTAAAAATCCTGCATTTCCATTGCTCATCATTAATCCTGTAATCATTCCAGGCGCAAGTCCTGGTCTTTCTGCTATGCTAAATGAAATATAGCCAGCAAGTATTGGGATCATTAAAGCAAATGCGCTTCCGCCGCCGATTTGCATCAGAATATCTGCTATTTTATTGTAGCTTGGATCGTTTATGTCAAATGCTTTTATTCCAAACATGAATGATATTGCTATTATTATTCCTCCTGAGACTACAAATGGAAGCATAAATGAGACCCCATTCATTAGATGTTTATAAATTCCCGTTTTTTTGTTTTGTTTTTGGAGAGTTTCAGCGGTTGTGTTTGTATTACTTTTGTAAATTTGAGCTTCGTTTTTAAGAATTGTTTGGATAAGCTCTTTTGCTTTGTGTATGCCGTCTTTTACTCCCACTTCGATTAAAGGTTTTCCTATAAATCTTTCTTTATCGATAGTTTTGCCAGATGCAATAATGACTCCCTTTGCTTTTTTTATTTCTTCTTCTGTTATTGGGTTTTCGGTTCCACTAGATCCATTTGTTTCTACTTTTATGTTTATATTTAATTCCAAAGCTGCTTTTTTAAGACTTTCTGCTGCCATATAGGTGTGAGCTATTCCCACAGGACATGCCGTTACGGCAAGAATGAAATCTTTTTTTGTATTTAAATTATTAAATTCATTCATATTGTCATTACTCATAATTATTTCTAAAAATCTATCTTCATTATTTGTGCTCATAAGCTCATGTCTTAATAAGTTATTGCTAAAAGTATTACTTAGGTATGATATAGCCTTTATGTGTGCATTGCTTGGGGTTTTTTCGGGAAGAGCCATCATGAAAAACAGTTTTGAAAGTTTTTGATCAGAAGAGTTGAAGTCAAATCCATTACCAGTAACTCTTAAAATAGCAATTCCGTGTTTTTTTATGAAGTTACCTTTTGCATGAGGCATGGCTATATGCTCTTCAATGCCTGTTCCGTTAATTTCTTCTCTTTTTTCAATTTCTTTTATAAATGCTTCCATGTCATTTAAGTATCCATTTTCATTGAACATACTAGCCATTTTTCTAATTACATCTTCTTTGCTAGTTGCATTGTAATTTAAAACAATCAAGTTTTTTGAAAATAAATTTTGCATAATAATCACCTTTATATATTATATAGTGTATATACATTTATTAAATTTTACATTTATTTAATTAATTTTATCAATCAAAGGAGATTGTCTTGATATATACTTTAACACTTAATCCTTCTGTGGATTATAAAATAGTTTTAAAAGAATTTCAGGAAGGAAATCTTAGTTATACTATAAATAACAATTTTTTTGCTGGCGGTAAGGGAATAAATGTAAGCACTGTTCTTAAAAATTTTGGAAAGCCCAGCACAGCTTTAGGATTTTTGGGAGGCTTTACGGGTGATTATATAAGATTTTCTCTTGATTCTAAGGGCATAAAAAACGATTTTATTAAAATAAAACATAATACAAGATTAAATATTAAAATGATAGCAAAGGGCAAAGAAACAGAAATTAATGCCAATTCTCCAGATATTTCTGAGAATGAATTTGAACTTTTGAAAGATAGGCTTAAAAGTTTAGCAAATAATAGTATATTGGTGATGTCTGGAAGTGTTCCTACAGCTCTTAGTAAGAATGCATACAATGAAATAGTTAATAGCATCTCTAATGATGTTAAGCTTATTATTGATACTAGTGGCAAACCTTTACAAAAAATTCTTAGATTAAATCCCTTTTTAATAAAGCCCAATATTTATGAACTTCAGGATCTTTTTAATGCTAAATTTAATTCTATAGAAGAATTAATTAAAATCGGGAAAAATCTTGTAGAAAGTGGGGTTCAAAACATTATAATTTCCATGGGAATCGACGGAGCTATTTTTATTGGCAGTAAAAATATTGCTTTTAGGGCTTTTGTTCCAAAGATTAATTCTGTTAGCACTATTGGAGCAGGAGACTCTGTGATTGCAGGATTTGTGTATGCTTTTGATAATGGAAGTACTTTGGAAGATTCATTTAAATTTGGTGTTGCAGCCGGTACAGCTACGGCATTAAAAGGTAATCTTTGCGAATTTCAAGATGTTAAAAAGATGCTTTGTGATATTAGGGTTGAGAGGATTTGTATTTCTTGATTTTTTTAAACGGATTGGGGGGGGTGATTTTGAAACTTTACTGTAGCTTTTTAAAAGCTACAGTATTTAGTTTGCTTAAATTTTTAATTTTGATTTATATAATTTCTTTGTTGCTAGGGCTAATCCTGTAACTACTAGCAATGCAAGTATAGCCATGCTTGCAAAAAAGCCTGTTTTGTTTGTTTGAGATATTTTTGCAGCAATTTCTGTAGTTTGTTCATCGCAAATACAGTTAACATATCCGCATATTGGGCAGATCTCTTCTACTCCAAATTGGCTTAAGTTTTTATTTGGAATTACATTTTCTTTTGCTATTGCGTTGGTTTGTGCGAAAACAGATGTTGAAATCAATAGTAAAGCAGTGAAAAATAGACATTTTTGTAGATTCATTTTACATTCTCCTTATAGATTTTCTTTTTTTTAATTACTTAAATTATAACTTTTAAATTAAAGATTTGTAATTTTTTTTAAAAAATTTGCTAGAGACTCAATAGATTCTCTAAGAAAAGCTGTTGACACAATAAAATGTAAAATTTATCATCGGGAGCGACGGGTCTCGAACCCGCGACCTCCTGCGTGACAGGCAGGCGTTCTAACCATCTGAACTACGCCCCCAAAGCCATTCTTAAAAGATTATAGCGGTTTTTAATTTATTTGTCAATTTCGTTAAATGAGTTTAAGTGTTCTAGTATTTTTGAATCTCTTTTGCTAGATTTTTTGCTTAGCTTAATAATAGTCTCTTTGTTAGAAATTATTTCTAAGCTATCTTTGGCTCTTGTTATTGCAGTATACATAAGTTCTTTTGTCAAAAAAGGGTTATTTTCTAATATTACTTTTATATGTTTGTATTCAGATCCTTGGCTTTTGTGTATTGTTGTGGCAAAGCTGAATTCATAATTTGTTATTAAATCTAAATTTATTTTTTTATATTTTTCATTTTTTCTTTGGAATAAAGCATAAAATTTAGAATTTTCATTAAAAATAACTCCTCGTTCTCCATTAAATAATTTATTTTTATAGTCAGTTTTGGTTATCATTATTATTTGCCCAATAAAGCTTCCATAGGTTTTTTTTAGGTAAGTTTTTATTATTTCATTTAGTGTTTTGGTTCCAAATTTGCCAAAATTCTTTGAACTTAAAATTATATTTTCAAGTAAAGTTTCAAGTATTGTTTCGATTTTTGATTCTTTTAGTAGTTTAAGATTAAAAGTGGGTATTTTTTTATATAAATTGTTTGTATATTCTATTAGATCTTTTTTTAGGTTTATTTTTTCTATTTCTTTTAATTGAATATTTTTATTGTTATTAATGTATTTGCAAATCAAAGCGCTATCTTCTTTGTATATTGCTTTTGAGAGCAAATTTATTTCTTTGTTGCTTCTGAAATTTTCTTTAAGATCTTCTACATTATCGTTATTTATTTTTTTTATTCCCAAAAGACTTGAATATACATTTCCTTCATTTACTGATGGGAGTTGATTTTTATCTCCTACCATTATTAATTTAGTGGTTATTGGTGTTGCTTTTAATAGTTTTAAAAAAGTATATGCATCTACCATTGAAGCTTCGTCAATTATTATTACGTCAAAATTTAATTGATTTTCTTCGTCATATAGATTTTTTTTGTTTATAAATTTGATTCCCAATAGTTTTTGTATTGTATTGCATTCTATTTTTAAATTTTTGAATGAATAGTCAATGCTTGTTTGCAGTCTTAGAGTAGCTTTTCCTGTAGGCGCTGTAATTGCTACTAATCCTTTTTTTTTATTGTTTAATGTTTTATTAATTGCTTTTAAGATGTGGTTAATAGTTGTGGTTTTGCCTGTTCCAGGGCCTCCGCTTAATATAAAGAAGTTGCTTTTTAATGCCTTTCTAACTGATGTAATTTGCTCTTTATTTAAATTATTGGTGTTTAAATTTGATATTATATTTTGTATTTTATTCTCATTTAATTCACTTTTATGGTTTTCTAATCTTTTTATAATTTGTTTTATTAACTCTTCTTCTTCTCTGTAGTTTTTTTGAGTATAAATGTAGATATTGTTTTCCAGAATTAGGGGAGTTGTAATTTTAAGCTTATCAAATTCCATTAGTATGTTGTTTTCCTTTAAAAGCGAAACTATATTCTTAATAGTTTCTAGATTCCCAAATGTTTCTAGCCCTTTTAGCATTTTTATTAATTTGTTGTAACCTTTATTGGTTTTTTCTAGGTTGTCTTTTGTGAATATTATTGTATTTTGAATATCTTTTGCTAATAGATTTATATCAGCTCTTATGTGGCCTTTATCAAAGTAGTTAAATAAAAATATTAAAAATATTACAATATTTTCATTGTTTGTGAACTTTGCAAGTGTTTGCGCTTTATAGCAATTTTTTTTATTGATATTTAAAAGTTCAATTATTTCATAAAGTTTAAGTTCAGGGGTTAAGAATTTCTTGTTTTTATCTTTTAAAAATTCTCTTAATACTAAAAAATCTCTCATAAGTGTCTTTTAATGCTTAATTCTAAGATGATTTTATCTAAATCCACGTCGTTAAATTTTGGAAGATTAAAATAAATGCCATTTTCAAATTTTGACTTTATGCATTCAATATTGTCTTTAAATGCTCTTGTAAAAAGATATATTATTCCACCAAATTTTTGATTATATTCTCTTTTGTTTTTAAATAATATTTTTTTTATTCCAAGAGCATATATTTTATATTGCAAATCATAATATTCCTTTTTTATTGTATTTTCTAAATTTGTTATATTATAATCATCCTTATTTTTTCCAAGATAGTTTGTTTTGTAATCTAGGATATATATTTTATTATTAGCTTTAAATATGAGATCTACTATTCCTTTTAAATATCCATCATTTAGTTTTATATGAAGATCTTCAAAGTGTTTGTCAAAAAGATGTTTTTGTTTTTGAAATTCAGGATTTATTTTTATTAAAAATTCCATTTCTTTTTGTAATTCTTCAATATCACACAGACGAGTATTAATTGCTCCTATATTATAAGTTAGTATGTTATAAATCATTTTAGTTAATGAATTTCGTATTTCTGTTGTATTGAGATTTGAGTTGATTTTTTGTATTTGTTTTTCAATAATTTCAATGTTAATTTTTTTAAAATTATCAAATGTATCTTTTGCTGTGCTAAAGATTATTTCTTCCATTGCGGCATGTAAAATGTTTCCGCTATCTTTTCCTTTAGGCAGAATCTCTTCTAGTCCTGGGTCGTAATCAAGATCTGTTTCTTTTTCGTAATTAATATTTTTAAAATCATAGTTTTCGTAAAATGCCTTATTATGAGCTTGTGCTGTTAAGCTTGAAAAGCTAGACGTATATTCTTTTTTAAACATGTTTTTAATTATTGGTTTTGGTGGAATTAATTTTGTATTTACATTTGTATTGTCTTTTTTTTTATTGAATCTCTTTTGGCCAATAAATTCATTTATGTTAAAGTCATGTTTGATATCATCAATAGTAAAAATTTTTGCTATTTCTAATAATTTGCTAGTTATGCTATTTATTTTTGTAATAAAAAGAGCAAATTTAGCTCTTGTTGCTCCCACATAAAATATATTCTTTTCTTCGCTTAGTATTTTTAGTCTTGCATATTTTTTATTTTCTTCCAATTTAAAAAAATCATATTCAATGTTTCCATCTTGATAAAATTTGTAAAATTGATTTTTTTTTGAAAGAAAACTGCTATTTTCTATTGGAGTTGTATTGATTAAGAATACAATATTCATGCTAAGCCCTTTTGATTTGTGTATTGTCATGAGCTCTATAGATTCATTATCATTATTTATATTATTGGTTTTTTCTTCTATTTCTTCAGACTCTTCGTTTATTATTAGACTTTCTAAGGCAGAGATTAAAGATAGTATATTTTGTTCTTTATGATATATTTTGGAGATGATCTCAAGTGTTGTTTCATAGGTTTTTAAATTTTCAAGCTTGCCTTCTTTAATCAGAAGGCCTTTGTAATTTATTTTATTTTTTGCCCACTCAATAATTTTTTGATCTTTGGTGTCATTTGCAATTTTGATCCATAAGTTTTTTTCAAATAAGATTTTGTTAATTGCATTTATTAATGTTATTTCATTTTTTTCAAGCAAAACTGTTATATTTTCAATAAATTCTTCTATAAGCTGAATTTTGTCTTGTTTTATTAAAATTCTTTGCAAATTCCACGGTACATTTAATATTTTACTGCTTAGAATATAATTTAAGGTTTTAAAACTTTGTTTTCGGTCTAAGCATTTAATAATATAGAAAATTTCGATAAATTCTTTAGTGTTTAATAATTTTTCTTGAGTTTTATTTGTTTGGATTTGCTCTTTTTTTAATGCTTTGTCTATTAAATTGATTTCATTTTTTCCTCTGCAAAGTACTTTAATGTCTTGCATTTTAATATTTCTAATTTTATTGTTCTCAGCAATTTTTCCATATGCAAGCAAATATTTTATTGTTAATGCTGTTTTTTGGTAAATATCTTCTTCGTTTTCTGTATTTGTGGTTATTATATTGATTCCTTCTATTTCTTGTCCGTTGATGAAAATTTTATTATTGTCGTTTTGTTGATTTGGAAGTGAATTGGTAAATTCAATTTTTTCAATTTCATCGGTTATTGCATTATTGTATATATTATTAAAAATTTTATTTAAAGGTCTGATGAGTTTTTTACTTGACCTGTGATTTATTTTTAGTATAATTCTAGCGTCTGTGTTAATTTTATTTTTTATTTCTTTATTGTAAAATGAAATATCTGCTTTTCTAAAGGAATATATTATTTGTTTAGGGTCACCTATGAATATCAATTTTATTCCTGCTGTTTTTAATATTTTAAATATCTCGATTTGAGTTAAGCTTAAATCTTGTGCCTCATCGATTAAAATAATTTTGTATCGATTTTTGATTGCATTTAGAAGCTTTTTGTCTTCTGATTTTAAGTAATTTTTTAAATTTGAAATTATGTAATTTTGATCTATTATGTTTGTTGATTTAATAGTTTTCTCTAGTTCTTTTTCTATATACTTTAGTATTTTGTATTCAACTTTTAAAATAACATATTGCTTTAAATTGTTTCTATTTTTATTTCTATTGTCTTCTGTTTTATATTTTTCATGTTTAATATTAATTCCTAGGCAGATTAAATCATTTTTAATCTTAAGTTCTTGAGGCAATAATTTGGCATTTTTTTTAGTTTCTTTTTCTATTAGAGTTGAAAAAAATTTATTTTTTAATAATGTTTCTGCTATTTTGAATATGTCGTTTTCTTTAGAGTATTCTATTTCAAGTTTACCAGTTTGAATATGTTTATTATAAAAACTTAATATTTCATCTTTTGTCATTTTGTTTAAGTCTTGTATTATCTTGTTGTAATCTTTGATCAGCTCTTCTTTTTTAAGAAGAATGTTTTCAAATGACTTTTGGGTTTTAAGCCAATCTCCAAGTTCTTGAGTTGTATCTCTTTCGTAAGCTTTTTTTATTTTTAAAACAATTTCTTCTGTTTTTTTAACATCAGATTTAAATACGTTAAGTTCATAGTCTTTAATATCAAGAGTTTGAATCAAGCTATCTGATTTTCTTAAAAAGTCATAAACTATTTCATCTATTTCTTTTGAAAATTTTTCTTTAGGGTTGTATTTGGAATAATTTTCTGTTTCAATTTGAAAATTATTTAAGGCATGTAATGCAAATTTATTGATTGTTGATATAAAGAGTTTTTTTGATTGCTCATAAGCTTCTTTTAAAATTTCATTTGTTTTTGAGTTAAAATAAGAATTTTCTATTGATTTTAGTATTCTTGTGTGCATTTCTTCTGTAGCTTTTTTTGTAAAAGTTAATACTAAGATTTCATTTATGGAATATAGTTTGGTTTTTATTAAATTTATAACCATATTTTCAAGTATATGGGTTTTGCCGGTGCCTGCTGATGCTTCTATTAATATTGTTGCGTTATTTTGAATTTTTTCTAAGATTTTGTCCATGAATTTTAATTTTTTGTCCTTACAAATTTAATATAAAATTTTTCTATCAATATTAATAAATTTTCGTCTAACTTGAGATCATGAGTGTCTTTAAATCTGTTATAGTAATCGCAGAGTGTTATTTCGCTAGTTTTTAAAAATCTCTCGTGTGATTTGCTTGTGAAATAAGCCTTGGAAGGATTTTTTATCTGCATTTTTATGAAATTCTTAAAACAATTTGAAAAATTATTTTGATTTATTTTTGTTAAAATTTTAATTATCAAGCTTTGGTAAATTGGAGTTGGATAGCTTGATATGTATGCAAATTGCATAAGCATATTTTCAATGTCATCAATTATTATGTCTTTGTAGTGATAACAAATAGTTGTTTTTGCAGTTAAGCTTTCAAGATCAATTTTTACTTCTGTTAATGAATTGAAATTTTGTATTTCTTTTTTTATTAGCAGACCTGTTATATATAAATCTATTTCATTTTTTATTTTATCTGGGATGCTGCAATAGTCTTTTTTGACAAAATTAAAATAAAAATAATCGTTTTCGACTTTATATACATTCTCAATATCTTTTTTTAATTCAAATTCTATATTTTTTTTTTGAAAATTAAGTTTTATTGTTTGACAAAATTTAATTTTGCTTTTTGTTATTGCTGAAAGTTTTTTTAAGCTTTCAGTAGCATTATATTTTAATTTATTTATCTTTTTTAAGATTTCATTTACAGTAGTTTTTTGATCTATGTTGAAGGGAATGCTTCCTTGTTGTATTTCATATTTAATGTGATTTTTAATAATTTCTATTGTTTTTCTTACATCATCTTTTTTCCCCATTATGTATTCATGTAGCAGTGTTGAATTTTTTATAAGTCTGTAAATAGTTTCAATAACACTAAAAATTTGTTCTTCTTGTTTTTCTTTGATTTCATTTTCTAGCCTTATGTCTTGTATTTTAACGTTTAAAGTTTTTTCATAAAAATGTTTGTAAGGGTTAGAAAGTGCGTTTTTTAATTCGTATAAATTTAGCTTAATTGGGCTTTCTAGTTTGATTTTATTTTGCTTGAACTTAATTGGTTTGGAATTTTGTAGTATTTTTGCGATATTAAAGGCTTCTAGATCATAGTTTATTAAATAATTCTCTTTTGCATCTTTGAAATATGCCAGGTCGTAGTTTTCATTTGGATGCTTTTCTATTTGAAAATTTTTTTCATATTTTTGTATGTGATCAAGTATTTTGTTTATTGTTTTTGATGTGTTAATTTCTGGGCTTAAGTTGTCTTGAAATGAGTAGTAAAGGTAAAATTTTTCTGTTGCTGCAAAAATTAAATTAAAAAGAGCTGTAATTGCTTCTTTTTCAGTGTTCTCATGTTCATAGTATTCATTTAATAAATTCATATTATCATAATTTATATTAGAGTTGAATTTTTGAAATCCCAAAAAATGAATTTCTTTTTTTTGAATATATTCTATTTCTTTGTAATTGGCAATCAATATTCCATTTTTTTTATAGATCACTCCGTATTTTTCTTTTTCAAGACTTTCTTCAAACATAATCTTAAAAAGATAAAATTCAATTTTTATTTCATTAATTTCTTTTAAATAGTTTTTGTAAAGATTGTCATTTAAATCTTTGGGAAAATTTTTAAAGGATTTTATTTTATTTTGTAAATATTCATCAGTTGTATTAAATTCTTCAAGATCAATATATTTTTGAATAAAAATTTCTATTATTTCTGCCCATTCATATACTTTATATACTTTATTTTTAAAATAGTTTATATCTTCGTATAAACTTTTTACTATTGTTATAAGCTTTATTATTGATTCTTGATCTTGAAATTTTGTGCTTTCTTTTTGAATTTCTCCTTCATATTTTTCGTCAAATATTTCAGACATTAAAAATCGATTAAATCCATCTTCCCATGAGTTTAAAAAGTTTTGATCATACTTTAAATTTTCTTTGTGAGTGTTGTTTGCACCAAAACTAATGTTCATAGCATCGCTAAATTCTATTAAATAGTTTAATTCAGATGTTGATATATTAAATTTTTTCATTACTTTATTGTTACTTAGCAGGTCAAATACTTCTTTTCTACTGAAATTGCTAATTGTTCCATTTTTTGATATAAAAAGATCCATTAACCTTTTTAAGGCTATTATACTTTCTCCTCTTGATAAATTGTTGTAACATAGGACGCTATATTCGATTTCGTATTTATTTAGGCATTCTTCTATATATGGTAAATATTCATTAAATTTTTCTTGCAAACAAGTTATTGCTATGTCACTTAATTTTAGGTTGTTTTTTTGCATTGAGTGCACTATCTGATTTGCCAAAATTTCTACTTCACGTTTTTGATTTTTAGCTTCTATTATTTTAAAGCTATCGTCTAATTTTGAAATTGGAGTTTTTGCTACGATATTATTTTTAATGCTTGTTAAAAAATTTTTGCCTTTAAATAATTCAATATCTACTTTTTCTAAAGCTTGATATTGAATTGGGTTGATTTTTGTTTTTGTTAACAATAATTCTTTAACAAGGGTAGATTCATAGTTGAGCAAATCTTCAAAAACTAACACATAAACTTCAAAATCAAAAATTTTTTCTAAAGAGTTAAGAATTTTTTTCTCAATTTCTCTATTATTGCCAATAAATATTATTTTTTTAATTTCAATTTCTATATTTTTTGTTGGTTTTTCCTGAATTATTTTTTTATGTAAATTAAAAATATTTTTTTGCTTTTCAAAGAGTTTTTTAAATAGTTCTTTTTGCATATTCTCGTAGGGTTTTAAATTTTCTTCTTGAAATAAAGATCCATTGTCTTCCCAAGTTTCAATTAATTTTGAAAATTTTGAGTAATAATGGTGGAATAAATCTATTATTTTTGATGCAAAAAAGTACCTATTTTTTGTTGATTTAAAATTTTTTATGTATTTTAGTTTTTCAGTTTTTAATATGTTATATAAAATGAATTTTTCTGTTTCCAAGTAAAATGAAAAAGTATTCTCTTCTATGTATTTTTTTATATTAGGATTTTTTAAAGAAATTTCATATATGCTTTTTACGGCATTTTTTTTAATATTTAGATTATAAGAAATCTCATTTAGTTTTGCTATATTTTTTTTAATTTCTTCTTTTAAGAGATTATTTTTTACTATAATGAGTGTTTCTTTTTTAAAGATGTCGTCGTTTTGAGTTAATTCTTTAATTTTATTATAAATTTTATTTACTTTGTTAGTTTTATATATATACATATATTAATTGTTTTTATTATCTTTTATGAGCTTATTTTTTAACTTTCTTAAGTTTTTACTGATGCTTACTTTATATATGTGGGGATTAATTATTCTTCTGTACGTATGCTCAAGTTTTCTTAAGTCAAGCCTTGTTTTATTCCTAATATTGTTTAAGCTAGGCTCATAGCCTTTGCAAAGTTTTCCATTTTCTAAGACAGTGTGAATCAAAAATTCAAAATCATCATATTGTTTGATGATTTTGAAAGCGTTATCTTGTATTGGATGAAAAATGGCAAATTCTTTTTTTGAATTTAGATGATCTTTTATTTTATCTTTTTCTTCTTTTAAAAATATAAAATCGAAGATCATCTGGCCATTTAAATAGATTCTTGCAACCTCTTTTTGGGCAGGCAATGTTGATTTTTCTGCGTTATTTGATATTTTTATTTTTGGTATAAATTTTCCATTTTTTTCTATAGAGATCATTTTATATACTCCTGAAAGATTTGGATCTCCTTTTGCTGTAACTAGATTTGTTCCAACGCCCCAAATATCAATTGGAGCATTTATTGAATTTAAGTACATGATAATATTTTCATCAAGCTCATTAGACGCAATAATTTTTACATGATTTAGTCCATTTTCGTTTAATTCTTTTCTTGCTGCTTTGCTTAGATATTCAAGATCTCCACTATCAATTCTTATTGAAAAATTATTTTGTTCCTTTTGTTTTATTTCCTTAAATATTTTAATAGCATTTTTTAATCCACTATTGAGTGTGTCGTAAGTATCAATTAGCAAGCTTACTTTATTTGGATATGTTTTTGCATATTCTCTGAATGCTTGCTCTTCGGTTTCAAAGCTCATTACCCAACTATGAGCCATTGTTCCTGTTACTGGTATATTGTATTTATATCCAGCAAGCATATTGCTTGTAAAGTCTGCTCCCCCTATGTAGGCAGCTTTGCTGGCAGATAGCGCTCCATTTATTCCTTGTGCTCTTCTTAATCCAAATTCTGCTAAAATTTTTGCACCAGATTCTTTTATTCTGGCGGTTTTTGTTGCTATTAAACTTTCAAAATTTATTATATTTAAAACCAATCCTTCTATTAATAGTAATTCTATTAGATTCCCTTCAATCACAACTACTGGTGCGTAGGGGAAAACCAGGCGACCTTCTTCTATTGAGCTTATTTTTATGTTTAGTTTTAATTTTCCAAGAAAGTTTAAAAATTGTTCGTCTAATATATTTAAGCTTTTTAAATATATTAGTTCATTTTCTCCAAAATGAATATTTTTTAACTCATTAATTAATGTATTTATCCCGGCTAAAACAATATACCCATTTTTAAAAGGTGTTTTCCTAAAAAATACTTCAAATTTTGCTTTAGGATTAATGCCTTTTGTAAAATAAGCATTCATCATTGAAATTTCATAAAAATCTGTAAATAGTGATAGATTTTTCATTCTCCTTATTATATACTAGTTTTGTTTGTAAAAAAAATGATATTTAATTTAAGCTTAACTTTTATTTGTTTCTATTGTTAATATTTATGTATATGGTTTTTGCAAAATATAATAAATTGACCAGATTGGACTAAATTCTATGAAAGAAAAAAGTGTTTCTAATTTTGATATTGTAATTTTTGGAGTTACAGGGAATTTGTCTAGAAAAAAGCTTATTCCTTCACTTTTTAATTTATTTAAAAATAAATGTATTAGCAATTTTAGGGTTATTGGTTTTTCTCGTAAAATTTTTACAGATAAAGAATTTAGATTATATATTAAAGATTCTTTATGGCAAGAAGAGACCGATTCTTTGATTGAGATTTTTTTAAATTTTTTTGTTTATGTATTTGGTGATTTTAATGAAAAGGAGCCTTATAAAAATTTATTTAAATTTTTGGATAAAAGGCGAGAAACAATATATTATCTTTCGACGTCTCCTACATTTTATGGGCCTATAATTAATCATTTGAAAAAGTATTTTTTAAGTGAAAGATTGACTTTGTCAAAAATAGTTCTTGAGAAGCCTTTTGGCTCTAGTCTTGAGACAGCAAAAAAATTAAATAGCTTGCTTTATTCTGCTTTTAAAGAAGATCAAATTTATAGAATAGATCACTATTTAGGTAAAGAAACGGTTCAAAATATTTTTACATTTAGATTCGGCAATTCTATTTTTGAAAATATTTGGAATAATCGTTATGTAGATTTTGTTCAGATTACGGTAGCAGAAGAATTGGGTCTTGATGGAAGAGTAGAATATTACGATTCTGTTGGAGCTTTGAAGGATATGGTTCAAAATCATATTTTACAATTATTAAGCCTTGTTGCAATGGAGTCTCCTATTAAATTTGATTCTCAGTTTATTCATGATGAAAAAGTAAAAGTTTTAAAAAGTTTGAGGAAAATTAGCAAAGAGGATATTAAGAATTACATTGTTAAGGGTCAATATATAGGTTCACAAGTTCAAGGGGTTTTTAAAAAGGGATATAAAGATGAAACAGAATTTTTGGGAAATTCAAATACTGAAACTTATTTAGCTATGAAAGTGTTTATTAATAATTGGCGTTGGTCGGGTGTTCCTTTTTATCTTAGAACTGGAAAAGGGCTTGCTAGGAAATTTTCAGAAATATATATTCAATTTAAAAAACCAAGCTTTACTCTTTTTAATAATAGTTCTGTTGATTTTTCTAATGCTTTAATATTTAGAATTCAACCAAGGGATGGAATTGAAATTAAATTCAATACCAAAAAGCCTGGATATAATTATGAAATTCAAACTGCTAATATGGAATTTTCATATCATGGGACATTTAAAAGATTGTTTGATGAAGCTTATGAGCGGTTATTGTTAGACGCTTTTTTAGGGGATGGTACTTTATATGCGACAAGTGACGAGATTGAAAGTTCTTGGGAATTTGTTTCAGATATTGCAAATAAATGGGCAGATATTGAGATTTGTAATTATTTTTATGGGTCTGAAGGACCAAAAGAGATAGACTCTATTTTGGAAAAAGATCATTTTTGGCGTAAAATTTAATTTTCTAGTTTTTAAAAGATATTTTTTAAAAAGACAAATGAGATAAATAGATAAAAATTTTTTATATAATTTATTTCTATTCCTTTTAATGCTTGCCTTATGTATATTTATAATTAGCGTCTTCAGATTTTTATTTTTTGCGATTTAGTAGTAAGGTTTTTAATAAATTTTATTTTTCTTTTTAAATATTTTTATATAATTGGGGATTTTTACTCTTGAGTTGATTACAAATTTATGCATCGATTAATAATTTGAGTTATCATTAAAAATATAAGTAATCTTTTTTTTTAAAACAGTGCTTATATTTAAAGGATGTATATGAAAAATATTGAAGTAAGAGGTCAGCCAAATTTTTTTGGACTTATTCCTTTTTTTGTTTTTATTATTATGTATTTAGGCACAGGAATTTATTTAGGAGTTCTTGGCGTAGAAATGGCCTTTTATCAACTTCCGGCTAGCGTTGCAATGTTTTTTGCTTCCATTGTTTGTTTTTTAGTGTTTAAAGGAAAATTTTCCGACAAAATTCACATATTTATTAAAGGAGCTGCACAGTACGATATTATACTAATGTGTCTTATTTTTATGCTTTCAGGAGCTTTTTCTTCTCTTTGCAAAGAAATAGGCTGCGTTGAAGCTTTAGCAAATTTGGGAATTAAATATATTAATCCTAATTGGATTGTTTCTGGTATATTTTTTGCAACTTGCTTTCTTTCTTTTTCTGCGGGTACTTCTGTTGGAGCTATTGTTGCAATTGCTCCTATTGCTTTTAATATTGCTGTTAAAAGTACTATTAATCCGAACTTAATAGCAGCATCCGTAATGTGTGGAGCCATGTTTGGAGATAATCTTTCTTTAATATCAGATACAACTATTGTTTCTAGTCGAACTCAAGGTAGTAGTATCTTAGATGTTTTTATTAGTAGCAGTTTTTATGCTTTTCCATCTGCTATATTAACTTTTTTTTCTTTTTTCTTTCTTTCTAGAAATTTGCCTAATGCTACAAACTTTTTACATGAAGGTTCAATAGATTTGGTGAAAACTGTGCCTTATTTGATGATTATATTTTTTTCTTTAGCCGGAATGAATGTTTTTATAGTTCTTTTTTTAGGCATTTTTTCTATATGCCTTATTGGTATTTTGTATGGTAATTTATACTTTTTAGATGTAATGAAAAATATTAATAATGGGTTTTTAAATATGGCAGATTTAATTTTTCTCTCAATTTTAACAGGGGGAGTTTCTTTTGCTGTGATTCATAATGGAGGCTTTAAATGGCTACTTGTTAAATTGAAATCTTTGATTAGAGGAAAAAGTTCGGCGGAATTTTCTATTGGAGCTTTTGTTTCAATAGTTGATGTTTTTCTTGCTAATAACACAATTGCCATACTTATTTGTGGCAAAGTAGCAAAAAATATAGCTTTTGAAAATAACATTAGCTTTCAAAGAAGTGCTTCTATTTTAGATATGTTCTCTTGTATTTTTCAAGGCATTATTCCTTATGGCGCTCAAATGATTATTTTAGTGGGCTTTTCAAATGGACTTGTGTCGCCAATTAGTGTTTTGCCATTTTTAATTTATTTTGGATTTTTATTGTTTTTTGTTATTTTATCTATTTTGGGTTTTGATATAAAAAAAGTTTTTTTATTTTTTTTAAAAAAATAAAAATTTTGAAAATTTTATGATTTGCATTGTTTAATTTTTTTGATTTTATTTAGAATAAATTGTTCTTAATTTTATTATATGATTTAGGAGGTTTAAAATTGGAAAGAGATTTGAAATTGGAAAGAGAAACCAATGTAGTTCCAAATTTTTGGGGACTTATGCCTTTTTTTCTTTTTATAGGGATTTATATTGGCACAGGACTTGTTCTTTATTTTAATGGTGTAGAAAGGGCATTTTATCAAATGCCTCCCGTGGTTGCTATGTTTATTGCTATTGTTTTGACATTTATTAGTTTTAGGGGATCTTTTTTAGCAAAAATGAATAAATTCATTGAGGGGTGCGCTCAACAAGATGTTATTTTTATATCTTTAATATTTATGTTATCTGGTGCTTTTTCTGCTGTTTGTAAGGAAATAGGAAGTGTTGATGCTGTAGTAAATATTGGTCTTAAATATGTTCCATTGAATTTGATAGTATGTGGTATTTTTTTAATTACTCTTTTTTTGTCTTTTTCTACTGGAAGTTTTATGGGGACTATTGTTGCTGTTGCTCCTATTGCTTTAGAGCTTGCAGATAAGGTAAATATCCCTCTTCCATTGATTGCCGGTGCTATTCTTAGTGCTGGTGCATTTGGAGACAATATGTCTTTAATATCAGATACTCCTATTATTTCAAGTCATACTCAAAAGGTTAATATTATTGATGTTTTTAAAAATGGAGCTTTTTATACGTTTCCAGCAGCAATTTTGGCAAGTATTGCTTTTGCATTTTTAGGTTCTTATTATTGCAAGACCAATAGTTTTGTTATTGAGCCTAGTGAGATAAATTTTTTTAAAATTGTTCCATATATTTTTGTTATGGTTGTTGCAATTTCAGGCTTTGATGTATTTTTAGCCTTGTTTTTAGGTATTGTTGTTGCTAGTATTATTGGAATTTATTACTCAGATATTACTTTTTTGTTGTTGGCTAAAAAAATCAATGAAGGATTTTTAGGCCTAGGAGAAATGTTTATTCTTGTTGTTTTTACGGGTGGAATTTCTTATATGGCAGTTAAGTATGGAGGGTTTGATTGGTTGCTCTTAAAATTGCAAAAAATGTCAAAGTCTAAAAGAACTTCGGAATTTGTAATTATTGTTTTAGTTGGCATTTTGACTGTGTTTCTTGCAAATAATGGGCTTGCTATTTTAATGAGTGGTTCTGTTGTAAGGTCGATAGCTAAGGAGAATAATTTAAATTCAAAGCGTATTGCGGCTTTACTTTGTATGTCTTCGTGCTTTTTTTTAAGTATTTTACCTCATAGCATGCATGTTATAGCTCTTATAGATTTTACAAAAGGCAAGCTTTCTCCTTTTGACATTTTTCCATTTTTAATTTATCAAGGATTTTTGATCTTATTAATTGCTTTGTCTGTAATTGGACTTGATATAAAATTAGTATTTAAATTTTTCCTAAATAAATCCAAGAATCTTAAAAGCTTTAAATTTTAAAAGCTTTTAAGATTCTTTTTGCATTTAAATATTTAAGAAGATAAATTTAAATATATTTTGAGAATTTCTTCTTTTATTTTTTTAGGTATTTTTTTAAAAATTTCAAATTTGGAAAAATCTTTTGGTAAAAATTTTTCTTCTAAATATAATTTCATTTTGGGGTTATTTTTTGCTTCTTTTTCTATTCTTTTTATTACATTTTTATTTGGAGAATTATATCTAGTTTCTTTGAAATTTTTATAAGATGGTTCATTTTCGTATAGAAAGTTTATGAATTTGTAAGCCAAATTTTTATTTGGAGCATCAATAGGAATTACAAATGCGTCTATCCATAGATTGGTGTTGTCCGGCGCATAAAAATCTAAGTTTTTGTCTTTTAGCATAGCGTTTTGTGCTTCGCCGCTCCATGTGAGTTGAATAGATGCTTCTCCATTTAGCATTAATGATTTTGCAGGCACATCTGAGAAATATCCAATTAATAGTGGGTTTTGGATTTTTAGAAGTTCCCCGGCTTCTTTAATTTTATCTGTATCATGTTCATTTATTGAGTATCCAAGTTTTTTTAAAGCAACCCCAATATTGTCTTTAGGAGAATCTAGCATTGTAATTTCTTTTTTATATTTTTTATTAAATAATATGTCAAAACCTTGCATGTCATTTAAATCTATTTTAGTTTTATTGTAAAGTATGCCCATTAATCCCCAGTAAGCTGGCACTGAATAAAGATTGCCAGGATCATGTTCTAAGTTTGTAAGATTTTGAGTAATATTTTTTGTTACATTTGGCAATTTTGAGTAATCTAATTTTTCAATTTTGCCTTCATCAATTAATTCTTGGATTAAATATTCTGATGGGACTATTATATCGTAGTAGTTCTTTGTATTGTTAAATTTAGCCATCATTTCTTCATTGTTATGAAAGATTTCATAATTAATTTTTATATTGTTTTCTTTTTCAAATTGATCTAATAAAGTCTCGTCAATATATTCTGCCCAATTAAATACGTTTAAAGTTATTGTGTTTTTTTTAGTGCAAGTAAAAGCTGTGAGAATCGTTATTAATATAAAAATTTTTTTCATAAATACTCCTTTTTTTATTTTAAAGCTCAGCATCTGTTGTTAATTTTTTAATTCCTATAAATTTATTAATAATAAACAAAAGGCTTAATATTGTAAAAAACAATATAGCAGAAATAGCATTTATTATGGGCTTGATACCTCTTTTTGTTAGTGAGTTTATTAGAATAGATAAATTATTAAATCCTTGCCCAGTAGTGAAAAATGATATCAAAAAATCATCTATTGATAATGTAAAGGCAATAAGAGCTCCAGTTGCTATACTACCAACGATTTCTGGATAAATTATATTGAAGAATATCTGAATTTCTGAGGCTCCAAGATCTTTTGCAGCATCAATAATATTGCTGGGAAGAGAATATAATTTTGGTAAAATTATTATTACTACGTATGGTGTTGAAAAAATTATATGTGATATTAGCATTGTGGAAAATCCCAATTGCATTTTTATTGCAGAATAAAATGTCATTAAGCTTATTCCTGTTACGATGTCTGGATTAATTATTGTTATTTTATTTGCTGATAATAGTATTGTTTTTAATTTTTTGTTTTCTGATTTGTAGATTGCATAAGCACCAATAATTCCAATAATAACAGAGGTTAAAGATGAGATTGTGGCTATTAAAATAGTGTTAAATATTGCTGATTTTATTTGACTTGATGCAAAAATTTCTTTATACCATTTTAGACTAAATCCTTGCCATATAAATCCACTGTCACCAGAGTTAAAGGAATAAATTATTAAGATTATTATTGGAAGGTAAATAAAGCTTAGTATTAGAAATAAAAAAATGTTTTTAAAAACTCTAAACATATTTTACTCTCCATTATTTTTTCTCATTAATTTTATTATTATTAAATTAAAAATTAATATTACTAACATTAAAATAAATGAAATTGCAGATCCAGTATTCCAGTCTTCTATAAAAAGAAACTGTTTGCTTATTAGATTTCCTATCAAAATTTGTTTAGAGCCTCCTAGCAAATCTGAAATTATAAATACCGTAATTGAAGGAATAAATACCATAATTATTCCTGTTGCTAGGTAAGAGAGCGTTAAGGGTACTTTTATATAAAGTAATATTTGCCACATTCTTGCTCCAAGATCTTGTGCTGCTTTAATATATTCTGACTTAATTTTTAAAAGTCCTGTGTATATTGGCAAGATCATGAAAGGCAAAAAATTGTATACCATGCCTATTGTAACAGCCTGTTCATTGTAAAGAAGATCTAAAGTGCCAATTCCTATCTTTTCAAATAAGTTGTTGATGAATCCGTTTTTTCCAAGTATTCTCATCCAGGCATAAGTTCTAAGCAATGTATTTATCCACATAGGAAGTATTATCATGATTATTAATTTGTTTTGAGCGCTTTTTTTTGATAATGAAATTAGCCAGGCAGCAGGATAGCCTAATAAAATGCAAAAAATTGTTGCTATTGTTGCTAGTTTTAGACTTCTTGAAAAGATACTAAGATAACTTGGTTTTAAAAGCTCAATAAAATTATGGATTGTAAATTCGTGTCTTTCATTTAAAAATCCCAACAATATTATTATTAGTAAGGGAAGAATACTAAATGTTAATAGGAATATAGAGTATATGATTAATATCAATTTTTTCACAACCATTATTCCTTGTGCATAACATGAATATCATCAGGTTCTAAGAATATGTCAACCTCTTCTCCAACTTTTGTAAGTCTTGTGCTTTGGACTATCCAATTTGTTTTTTGAATTTCTAGAGTCATTTCATAATGAACCCCTTGAAAAATTGCTGATGTTATAGTTCCGCTTAAATGTCCTTTTCCTTTTGGAAGCAGTTTTACGTCTTCTGGGCGTATTACAAGGTCAACTGCTTCCTCAGCTTCAAATCCCTTGTCAAGGCATTCAAATTCATGGCCTAGCAAACTTACAACCAGCTCCTTTTTATATGTTCCATCAAAAATATTACTTTCTCCAATAAAATCGGCTACGAATTTTGTTTTAGGCTCATTGTAAATTTCTTCAGGTGTTCCTACTTGTAAAATTATTCCTTCATTCATTACAACAATTCTATCACTCATTGTCAATGCTTCTTCTTGATCATGAGTAACATATATGAATGTGATTCCAAGTTGGCGCTGTATTTTTTTTAATTCTTTTTGCATTTCTTGTCGCATTTTTAAATCAAGCGCAGAAAGCGGTTCATCTAGCAATAAAAGCTTAGGTTCCATTACTATTGCTCTTGCTATTGCAACTCTTTGTTTTTGTCCTCCTGATAGTTCGTTAATATTTCTGTATGCATATTTTGGCATTCCTATTAATGAAAGAGATGCTTTTACTTTTTCTTTGATTATATCTTTTGGTGTTTTTTTCATTCTAAGTCCAAATGAAATATTGTCAAAAACATTCATATGTGGGAAAAGTGCATAATTTTGAAATACAGTATTAATTTCTCTTTTGTTTGGGCTGGTTTTAGATATTTCCTTAGAAAAGAAATAAATTTCTCCATTTTTTTGATTTAAAAAGCCACCCAATATTTTTATTAATGTTGTTTTTCCACATCCAGATGGGCCTAATAATGTAATAAACTCATTTTTTTTAATTTTTAAATTTATGTTATCTAAAGTTTTGTTTGTATTGTTATCATAGTAATGACTTAGATTTTTAATCTCTAGGATACAATTATCCAACTAATTCCAACCTCCTTATGGCGGTATTAATACAAATCAAGATTATACTTAATATTATTATTTATGTAAATGCCCTTTTTAAAAGGCGCTATAATTCTTGTCAAGAATTATTTTTCCAAATTTACCTTCTCTGAATTCTTTAATTAATATTTTTGATGCTTTCTCAAGGTTAAGTTCATTTTTTTTGTGGATTAATTTTCTTGCTTTTGCAAAATTTTGTAGAATATCAAGTGAATTTTTATGATATATTTCGTATTTTTTTAGTAAAATATTTTTATTATTTTGATCCATTATTTCAAGCAAATACAATGCAAGATCTATATTGTCTACTATTTCATTTTTGATCATGTCCAATATTACAAGTTTTTTTGCAATCGATTGGTCTACTAAATTATGCCATAAAACCCCTGGCATATCAAAAAGATTGATTTCTTCATTTATTTTTACTATTTGTATATTTTTAGTATATCCAGGTTTATTAGCAACTTTTGCGCTTTTTTTACCAGATAATAGATTTATTATTGAAGATTTTCCAACATTTGGGACTCCAATAATCAAAACCTTTATTTTTTCTTTATAATTTTTTATCTTTTTAACAATGGCTAATTTTTTAATAATATCTATTATTTGCTTGCGCATTCCTTTTTTGTAAATATTGCTTATTATTACGGTATTGCCAAGATTTTCAAAATATTTTTTCCATTTTATAATTTCAGTTATTTGAGCAATATCAGATTTGTGTAAAAGAATTATTTTAGCTTTATTTTTAATAATTTTTTCAGTTAATGGATTTTTACTACTAAATGGAGCTCTAGCATCAAGTATTTCTAGCACAATATTAGCTTTTTGCAAATTATTCTTTATTAGGTCTAAGGCCCTTTTCATGTGGCCAGGAAACCAGTTGATTTTATTTACCATGCCTAAATTATAGCTTAATGTGTATTGAATAATAAGTTATTTTTGTTTTTATGTTGTGAATTTATGTTAATTTCCTTTAAAAGAATTGTTTTTTTTAAAGAAAAAATATAATCTGTATTTGAGTTTTTATATTTTTTTAAAAAATAAATTTTATAGGAGGTTTGATTATTATTGCAAAAATCAAAAGAGGGTTAATAGTATCTTGTCAAGCTCTTGAGAACGAGCCTTTACATAGTAGTTTTATTATGTCTAAGATGGCTTTAGCAGCTAAAATAGGTGGAGCTATTGGAATAAGAGCCAACGGAGTTAATGATATTAGTCAGATTAAGTTAGAAGTTGATTTGCCAATAATAGGTATTATTAAAAAAAATTATAATAATTGCGATGTATTTATTACTCCTACTATGAAAGAGATTGATGAGCTTTGTAATGAAGGGGTAGATATAATTGCCCTTGATGCCACTTTTAGGAATAGGCCCAATGGTGTGCTACTTAATGATTTTTTTGAAAATATTAAAAAAAGATATCCAAATCAGCGTTTAATGGCAGATATTTCTTCTTTAGATGAAGCTATTAATGCTGATAAATTGGGGTTTGATTTTATTGGAACAACTTTATATGGTTATACAAAAAGTACTAATGGTTTAAATATTGCAGACAATGATTTTAATTTTTTAAAAACTTTGCTTAATTCTAATTTGAAAGCCACTTTAATAGTGGAAGGGAAAATAGATACCCCATTAAAGGCTCAAAAATGTTTTGAAATGGGGGTTGATTTAGTAGTTGTGGGGGGGGCTATTACAAGGCCCGCTGAGATTACTAAAAAATTTGTAGAAAAAATAAATCAGGTTAAAAAATAATTTTAAACTTAGGGGTTAATTTATTTTTTATTTTAGGAGGATTTTATGCTAAAGGGTTTTGAACAAGCCCAAAAATTTGGGCGTTCTTTTATGCTTCCCATTGCTATTTTGCCAGCAGCAGGGCTGCTTTTAGGAATTGGAGGCTCTCTTTCTAATCCAGAAACTGTTAAGTCGTATTCTTTTTTGAATATATTTTTCTTACAATCAGTTTTCAAGATAATGAGTGCGTCAGGTTCTATTATTTTTTCAAATTTAGCACCAATATTTGCTATTGGAATTGCTGTTGGACTTGCCAAATCAGATAGGGGTACATCTGGAATTGCAGCATTTATTGGCTACCTTGTAATGAATGCTACTATTGGAGTTTTAATTGATGTGTCAGGCAAAGCGGAGTCTTTCTCTAGTGGTGCTGTGGGCTTTGTTCTTGGAATTAAGACTTTAGAAACAGGGGTTTTTGGTGGGATTGTAGTTGGTGTTTTGACCTATTGCCTTCATTCTAGGTTTAACAAGGTAGATTTGCCCAAGGTTCTTGGATTTTTTTCTGGATCTAGATTTGTGCCGATTATTGTTTCTTTTTCTAGTATTTTTCTTGCTGTCATTATGTTTATTTTTTGGCCATTTGTGCAAAGTGGAATTAATAAAGTAGGAGGCTTAGTAGATTCTACCGGTTATATTGGAACACTTATTTATGGAATTTTTTTAAGGATGCTTGGACCTTTTGGTCTTCACCATATATTTTATTTACCATTTTGGACAACAGGTCTTGGGGGATCTGTTATTATTGATGGAAAGTTGATCGAAGGGACTCAGAATATCTTCTTTGCAGAACTTGCTGCTCAAGGTACAAATAGATTTTTTATTGGAACTAGTCGTTTCATGAGTGGTCGATTTATTACCATGATGTTTGGTTTGCCCGGAGCTGCACTTGCTCTATATTACACCGCAAAGCTCGAGGAGAGAGCAAAAGTTTTTGGTCTTTTAATGTCTTCAGCTCTAACATCGTTTTTAACGGGCATAACAGAACCTCTTGAATTTTCTTTTCTTTTCGTAGCTCCTATTCTTTATGTTATTCACGCTACATTTGATGGATTTGCTTTTATGCTAGCGCATATTCTTCAAATTACAATAGGTCAAACGTTTTCTGGAGGATTTATTGATTTCATTCTTTTTGGTATTTTGCAGGGAAATTCAAGAACTAATTGGCTGTTGGTGCCGGTTGTAGGCATTGTTTGGTTTTTTCTTTACTACTTTGCTTTTATATTTTTAATAAATAAGTTTGATTTTAAAACTCCCGGTAGAACACAAGATTTAAATTCTGAAGATTCTCCAAATTCTAAGAGTAGTGAGTTTGAAGAAAATTATGCTACTAAGGTTATCATTGGGCTTGGTGGCGCTTCAAATATTGTTGAGCTTGATTGTTGTGCAACTAGGTTAAGAATTACAGTAAGAGATGTTCTTAAAGTTTCTGAAAAAATTTTAAAAAAAACTGGTTCTAAAGGAGTAATTATTAAAGGCAATGGAGTTCAGGTGGTTTATGGACCAGGTGTTAGTGTTCTTAAGAATGAAATAGAAGAATTACTAGATGATTGATTTTTTTAAATAAGTAAATAGCCTTAAGCTATTTACTTATTTATCTTGTTTATGAAATCAACTGCATACTTTGTAAAGTATGATGTGTTTTGGGCGCTTTTGTAGCTTTGGTTCCCAATATGTAAGTGTGCGTGTGAATTTTCAAGAAGTATAATGGGAATATCTTTTTTTTCACCTCCATAATTTTTTATGAATTCGTTTATTTTTACCGGGTCTACTGTATGATCATTGGGCGTGTGGGTTATTATTAAAGGTGTTTTGATTTCATCGAAATTATATGAATTTAATAATGTTACAAGGCCCATCATTGCAATAATTGCGTCTACATGTTGTACTTTCGAAGAGTAGCTTTTTATAGTCATGTGTTCCTTTCGTTTATACTCTTTTGTTTCGAATTTATTGTAGCCACCTGTTATAAGATATGCAATTTGTCGTCCCCAGGGATAGTAAATGATATTTGTTCTCTTGTCATAAGGGAATATATTAGGAGAAATTAATACCACTGAGTTTATTTCATTTGGATAGTTTGCTAAAGCCCAGATGCTAGCAGTGCCCCCATTAGAGGTGCCAATTAATATTAATTTATCACCTATCAATTTGCCAATGTTAATAGCCTCATCAATATCTCTCAGCCAATCTTGGGTAGTTATCCCCCGAAACGCGTTTTTATTGTTAATTCCGTGTCCTTTAAGTCTTGTAAAAAAAATATTTGCATTAAGAGCTTTTGCAATATTATTTGGAACTGGATAAATTTCATTTTTTGATGCTCCAAATCCATGAATATAAACCACAGAATATTTTGTTTTTTGTGCTTTTTCTTTATACCAGATTATTTCTTTTTTTGTATTGTCTTCTAAATTAAATTGTAATTCTTCTTTTAATAGGTAATTATCAATTTCTTCTATGTTTTTAGGAATTGTTTTTTTTGAAAATTCATTTTTAAACTTTATCCTTGGACTAACTAGTATTAATAGTAATAAGAATATAATTATAAAAATGATATTTTTTATATTCATATAGAGATTCCCTTGTTATCTGGGACATTGTTGTTGCTATGGGTATCTTTTTTGTAACAATTATTGCAATGCCCTGAATAAATTATTTCAATAGATTTTGTTTCCCAGTTTTCTCCAAGTTTGTCTTTCAAAATATCTTTAATATCGTCAAGTTGAATAGGGTGGACTTGATTGCATTTGTTGCATTTAAAGTGAGCTATTGTGGAAGCCAAGCTTAGATAAAATTTTGTTTCTTTTTGATCGGTAGTTTTTATATCTTTTAGTATATTTCTTTCTTTTAGAATATTTAATGTGTTGTATACTGTTGCTTTTGATAGGCTTGGAATTTCTTTTACAAGTTTGTTATACACTTCTTTTGCCGTAAAGTATTCTTTTGGGTTTGATGCTATATAGAGAATGATTCTGTTTCTTGAATGAGACGCTTTCATTCCTAATTCTGATGTTAAATTTTTCAATAATACAGGATCGTTTGTAATGCCAACTTTTTCCAAGGCGGAATGGACGTCTATTATGTTATCGTTCATATATTATACCTTTTTATTTAAATTAAAGATTAAATACTTTTTATGTTCTCATTAAGATAATTTTATACCCAGTTATTAATATTTTACTACTTATTATTTATTTATTTTCATATTTTTTTATATTAGTATAAAAAATTAAATTTTTTATTTTTGAATTCAGTTTTATTTTGTTATCAAAATTATTATTTAATGGTAGTATCATTAAATTTAGTGTTTGAGAGTAATTTATTACATCTTGGATCTTTACTGTGTTATAAGAACCCCCTATATTTAAAATTAACCATTTTTTAGAATTTATTTTTTCAATTTTATAATTAATTGTATGAATGATATGTTTTTCAACATTTAAAAAGCTTATAAAAAAATTACTGTTTTTATCATTTCCTTTGGATATCAAAAATTCTGTACCATTAATGTAGCCTTTGGGATTGTTTTTAGTTATTATTATTTTTTCATAAGTATCAAGATCGCTGTATTTTGCTGTTATTTTTAAATTAGTGCCTTTTGTAATTTCAAAAACAGGTATTTCAAGAGCCGAATATTCAAGAAGATAATCAGGATTGCATTTTTTTAATGTTTTTTTATCTAGATTGATTTTAGAAGGCCATTTTATTTTAATGGATATAAAGAAGCTAGAGATAGTCTCATCTATAAAAAAATCAATTGTTGATTTTTTAGCAGAGTTAAAAGCTAAATATTGTTTTATTCCTAAAATTTTTTCATTTGAGAAGGAAAATGAGCTTTCAATAGATGCTTCTTTTATTAACTCTTTTTTTGATGAAACTTTAAAATAGGTTCTAGATGTGTTGAGAAATTCAACTTTTTTATCTTTAAATTTTATTTTATTTAATTTTCCATTTTCGAATTTGATATTGTATTGATCGTGAGATAGTGTGAAATTCCCTTCCATATTGTATTCCAAATTCTTAGGCACAATTGATTCTGAATTTTTGATAATTTCATCTTGGTGTTTATTTATCAAAAATTCTCTTAAACTTTTTTCGTTAATTTGATAATCTTTGAGTCTTTTGTTTTGAAAATTTATTATTGGCTCTTGCTCTTTCAGGGAGTTAAATTTCGGAATCTCTAGTAGTTCGGTAGTCAGTTTAGATCCTTCTAGATTTTGTATCTTAATGCTGTGTAAGTTATTTTCTAATGCTTTTAAATAAAGTAAAAAATTTTTTAAGTCTTGATTATCATAAGTTTCTTTGATTTCATAAAAATAAATAAGAGTTTCTACGTTGCTTTTTGGAGAATCTATTTTTTGGACTTCATATAAATATTGGCAGTTATTTTTATAAAAAATTAAGTAATTTTTATTATTTTTGCTCTGCCTTATTCCTTCTGTATAATTGAAATTAAGCTTTCTATAAAGCTCAGTCACTTTTTTTCTAAACTTTTCTATGTTGTATATATAAAACATAAT
This sequence comes from Borreliella mayonii, assembly GCF_001945665.1. Taxonomy (NCBI): domain Bacteria; kingdom Pseudomonadati; phylum Spirochaetota; class Spirochaetia; order Spirochaetales; family Borreliaceae; genus Borreliella; species Borreliella mayonii. Next base: position 688,784 of record NZ_CP015780.1, read on the forward strand.
AGGCGTATTTTGAAATATGTCTTTATATCCACTTTTGAATGGATTTTTTAGTGCCCAATACAAATCCAAATGTATCTCATCGTGCAGCATATATTCATGAGGGCTTCCACTGTAAGTTCCAGGCATATATATATCTATGTTGGTTTTAAATCTTTCAAATAGCCATTTATTCAATTCCTCGTGTTCTCTTAGAATTTCAAAAAAGTATATTGGAAATGTCCAATGTATTTTGTAAGCTAGCTGTTTGTGTTCAATCAAATATTTTATATTTGATATTATTAATAACAAGTTATTCTCTGAAAATTTAGTTATTGAAATAATAACAATATAAGTTTTTGATTTTTTTAGTTTTCTAAACATAAATTCTTTGTTTTTATAATATAAAGATTAGTCAATATTTACATTATATAATAAAAATTTGTGCTGGTTTTGTATATTTTGTATTTTTTGATATATAGAAGCAATATGCTATAGCGAATGTATTAAGTTTATGTTAATCTTATAATGTTAAATATAAATTATTTTATTTATATAAAGGGGTAAAATTTTTATGGCTAAAGACATATATTTTAATGAAGATGCTAGAAAAAGCTTACTTAGCGGCGTTGAAAAATTATCCAATGCTGTAAAAGTAACTCTTGGGCCAAAAGGGAGAAATGTTCTTATTGATAAAAAGTTCGGTTCTCCAACGGTTACAAAGGATGGGGTTAGCGTTGCTCGTGAGATTGAGCTTGAAAATCCGTTTGAAAACATGGGAGCACAGCTTTTAAAGGAAGTTGCTATTAAAACAAATGATGTTGCTGGTGATGGAACAACAACCGCTACTGTTCTTGCTTATGCTATTGCAAGAGAGGGTCTTAAGAATGTCTCTTCAGGAATTAATCCTATTGGAATAAAAAAGGGAATAGATCATGCTGTAAATTTGGCTGCTGAGAAAATTCGTCAGTCTGCAAAAAAAATTACAACAAAAGAAGAGATTGCACAAGTAGCTTCAATTTCTGCTAATAATGACAGTTATATAGGTGAAAAAATTGCTGAGGCAATGGATAAAGTTGGAAAAGATGGTGTTATAACAGTTGAAGAATCAAAGACTTTTGATACTACGATTTCTTATGTTGAGGGTATGCAGTTTGACAGAGGATATCTTTCTCCTTATTTTTCCACCAATAAAGAAAATATGAGCGTTAGTTTTGATGATGCTTTTATATTAATATATGAGAAAAAGATTAGTTCTATTAAAGAGCTTTTACCAGTTCTTGAGAAAGTTTTAGGAACAAATAAGCCTTTATTGATTATTGCTGAGGACATTGAAGGGGATGCTCTTGCTGCTCTTGTTTTAAACAGTGTTAGAGGAGCTTTAAAAGTTTGTGCAATTAAATCTCCTGGTTTTGGTGATAGACGAAAAGCAATGCTTGAAGATATTGCGGTGCTTACTGGCGGTGTTTTAATTAGTGAGGAGCTAGGTCTTACTCTTGAGACAGTTGAGATTGAGCAACTTGGGCAGGCTAAAACTATTAAGGTTGATAAAGACAATACTACTATTATTAATACCGGCAATAAAGAACAAATAAAGGAACGATCAGAGCTTATTAAAAAACAAATTGAAGATTCAACATCTGAATATGATAAAGAAAAACTTCAAGAGCGTCTTGCAAAGCTTGTAGGCGGAGTTGCTGTTATTAATGTTGGAGCTGTTACTGAAGTAGAGCTTAAGGAGAAAAAGCATAGAGTTGAAGATGCTCTTTCTGCAACTCGTGCTGCTGTTGAAGAGGGTGTTGTGCCTGGTGGTGGATCAACTCTTATTGAAGTTGCCATGTATTTAGATACAATAGATACAAGCAAACTAAGCTATGAGGAAAAGCAAGGTTTTGAGATTGTAAAAAGAAGCCTTGAAGAGCCAATGAGACAGATTATTTCAAATGCTGGTTTTGAAGGATCTATTTATATTCATCAAATTAAAACCGAGAAAAAAGGGCTTGGATTTGATGCTTCCAGCTTTAAGTGGGTAAATATGATTGAGAGTGGAATAATTGATCCTGCCAAGGTTACAAGAAGTGCGCTTCAAAATGCTGCTTCGATTGCTGGACTTTTATTAACAACAGAATGTGCAATCACCGATATTAAAGAAGAGAAAAATACTTCTGGTGGTGGTGGTTATCCTATGGACCCAGGAATGGGGATGATGTAAATTAAAAGTTTCGCCGGCGAACTTGTGTTTTTGCCGGTGAATATTTTATTATTCAAAGGAATTATTTTGAGTGAGGATGAGTTTGTTTTTTGTATAGGCTATGATTGTTCAAAAGCAATAGTAGATAGACAGCTTTTAAAAGAAAATAAAGGTAAAAGTGTTAAAGAACTTTTTGAACTTGGACTTTACAGAAGTGCTTTTAGTAAAGCTCTTTATAGAAATGACGATGTTCTTATCAATTATTTAATTGAAGAATATAATAAAATAAGTAATTCTAATTATACTAAAAAAGACGATTTCAAGCTTTTATTTGGAGTAGTTTATCCTGATGATATTAATAAGATAAAAGTGACATATATATAGTATAGGGGGTTTTGTGTTTTTATTGCAAGAATTTAGCGGCAATAGTAGCTTTTTACGAAGTTTGTTAGTTTTTGTGCCTGTTATTGCTATATTTTGGTTTTTAGTGATATCTCCTCAGCGCAAGGAAGAAAAGAATAAAAAGGAAATGATAAAAAATCTAAAAAAAGGCGATAAGGTATTAACAATAGGTGGAATTTTTGGAGTTGTGAAAAAATTAGGTGATACGGATGTTATTTTAGAATTAAGCCCAAATAACGAAGCGGTATTCATAAAAAACTCTATTGATAAGGTTTTGTCTGAAAAAAATGAAGTTAAAAAAGGTATTGTTTAAAAGTAAAATTAGAACTGTTAGCTAATAATGGTATTTTTTTAAAATTTTAAGGATTTGTATAATGAAAAAAGGATCTAAGCTTATATTGATATTGTTGGTGACGTTTTTTGCATGTCTTTTAATATTCCCGACTTTAAAGTGGTATTTTTTAATGAGCGTTGAGGATAAAAAAATAAGCTCATATTCACAAGAAGCTTTAAGGAATTATTCAAAGAAAAAAGCTTTAAATGATCTTGTTAAGCTTAAAGAGTTGTATAATAAAGATCCAAATAGCAGCATTCCAGCTAGTCTGTCTTATTTGATTCCTATAGCAAAAAATAATTATAAGTCTTCAATGAAAATTCCACCCAATATTTTTACTGCTAAAACCTTGCGTGAAGGATTTTTAACCGATTCAGATATGGGAGAAGTAAGCTTAGAGATTTATAGGTATTATGAGAATATAAAGAAGGACAAAAGTAGAATAATACATCTTGGGCTTGATTTGTCTGGAGGGATGAGCGTTGCCATTTCTCTTGATTATTCAAGTGTTGAAAAAAAATTAGGTCGTTCTTTGACTTTTGCTGAGAGAGAGGATGCTATTTATCGTATAATGCAAATTCTTAAGGATAGGGTAGATAGGTTTGGGCTTACAGAGCCTAAAATCGTAAGAGAGGCTGGTGGAAATAAAATTTTCTTAGATATTCCTGGAGAAAAAGATGAGAGTAGAGTAAGCACTCTTTTGAGTGGAAAAGGAAATTTAACTTTTTATGTGGTTGATGACGAGTCTACATCTCTTTTGCATAGAAAAATATTAGAAGCAGGCTCTTTTTTTTCTATTTCTGAAATTCAAGCAAGCATGAACCTTCCAGATAGTAAGCAAATTTTTCCTTGGTATGTTAAAGATTCTTATGGGGTGGATGATGAGTTATCAGTTCGTTATTATGTAGTTGATGCAAGTCCTGAAAATTCATTTGATGGTGCTCACATTAAAGATGCTGGGGTTTCTAATGATCCTAGAACGGGTCGAGATACTGTTGCCTTTAGTCTTGATGTTGATGGAAGTGAAAAATTTTTTAAATTTACTCAAAAAAATATTGGAAAGTCTTTGGCCGTTGTTATGGAAGGTAAAATTAAGTCTGTGGCAGGAATTGGGTATGCTATTACCGGGGGTAATGTTTCAATTCAAGGTGACTCTTTTGATAAAAAAGAGGCCTTAGATCTTGCTTTAGTTTTTAAAACCGCAGCTTTTCCAGTTGATATTAAAATAGATGATTTGAGAATAATAGGCCCTACTCTTGGTGCTAGGACTATTAACCTTGGTATTAAAGCTTCTGCGCTTGCTCTTTGTTTAGTTTTTTTGTTTATGTGTGTTTATTATGGTTTGAGTGGCATTGTAGCTGGATTTTCGCTTGTTATTTATAATATATTTTTAATTTTAGCAATATTGTCGGCCTTTAATTTTACTTTAACTTTAACAAGCATTGCAGGTCTTATTTTAACAATGGGTATGGCCGTGGACATAAATATAGTTATTTATGAGAGAATTAAAGAAGAAATTAGAGAGGGTAGGAAATTTGAAAATGCCTTTGAAGATGGTTTTAAAAAAGCTTTTTTATCAATTATGGATGCAAATATAACGACATTTATTGCAGTGATTTTTTTAACTCTTCTTGGAACAGGGATTATTCAAGGTTTTGCTTGGTCTCTTTCTGTTGGAATTGTAGCATCCCTTTTTAGTAGTTTGATTTTTTCAAGATTTATTTTGGAATTTATCATATCTGTTAGAAAGAGCAAATTTATAGGTATATCTTGGAGTTCAAAATATGCAAAGAGTAATTAATTTTTCAAAATATGGAAGCAATGTCTTAATTGTTAGTGTTGTTTTGATTTTGATTGGGCTTATTTATACTTTTTTTTATCATGGTGGATACAATTGGGGAATAGATTTTTCTTCTAGGGTTAATATTAATCTTTCAATAGAAAAATCAAATATTAAAGAAAATGAAATTAAAGAAATATTTTCTCCTATTTATAAGACTTTAGATGTTAATAGTATTTTTTCACCAAATGAGAATAAAAGCGAATTCTCTATTATGGTAAAGTCTGATGTCATTGATTATGCTTTTAAAACAGAAGTTCAAAAAACAGTGCTAGATGAACTTAAAAAAACATTTAATACTAATATTGAAGTTTTAGATTCTTATTTTATTGATTCAAGTTTTTCTTCTACTTTGAGAATTAGGTCAATATTTTTGGTATTAGGAACATTTATCCTGATTTTGATTTATATAACTTTAAGATTTAAATTAAGTTATGCTATTGCTTCGATACTTTCAATATTTCATGATATATTTTTTATAGTTGCTTTTTTAGGGGCATTTAGAATAGAGATTAATAGCTATATTATTGTGGCAATACTAACCATTATTGGATATTCTTTAAACGACACAATAATTATTTTTGATAGGATTAGAGATAATGTTAAGCGATTAACCGATAATACATTTTTAAATGTATTAAATATAAGTATTAGTCAAACTTTATCAAGAACTGTTTTGACGTCAGTTACAACATTTGTTGCAGTATTTTCTATTTATGTGTTTACTGAAGGGTCTATAAAAGATTTTTCTTTGGTATTTATGGTAGGGGTAATTGTTGGAACTTATTCTTCTGTATTCATAGCGTCTCCAATACTTTTAAATCTATATAAAAAGATAAAGTAAATCTTAAATAAGAAGATATTGTAGCATGAAGTTTTTTGATTTTGGTTCATTAGGATTTTATAGATTTTTTGATTTTCAAAAATATCTTAATTTTAGTATTTTTAGGTATAGTTTAATAAATTATTATTCTTATCGAGAACAATCAAGTCTTATTAACGATGCTAATTTGCTAAAAGATAAACTTGTGTTTTTGGATAAGATTTATAGAGATTTTAATCCTAGTATCAATAAATCTTGGGAGGCCAATAAAGCTATTTTTTTAGATACTTTACTTATTATTAAAAATTTGATAAGAAAATATCATCCTAATTCCCAATTTTTAGACATTCATGAAGATGAATTGTTAGAAGATGTTTCCTGTTTTAATAAATTTTTGGACAAGCTTAAATATTTAAATTTTAGAGTAGATCTTAAACAAAAAATTGAAAATTTTGAAAAAAAGAGTAAAGCTCCATTTTCTTGCATAAGAATTGCTACGTTCTTTATTCAAGAAGAATTTTTAGATCGACTTAGCAATTCATTGAATTTTTTCTCCAATGAGGCCAATAGTAATAATTTAGATGTAATTAATAAAGAAATTAATGATTATTATGAAAAAGTGGAACAAATTAAAAAAAGTAGCAATATTAAAGAAACTCATAAAAAATTTATCATAGATCACACAAAAGAGAGAATTGATAAAATCATGAAAGATCATAGTCTTGACATTTCTAAACTGCTTATAAAAATTGCTTTGCTTGAAATTACAATTCAATGTTTTGATAGCTATTATTTAAATTTATTAGAAATTTTACAAATTCTTTTATCTATCAATAATATAATTGAGATTGGTTTAAACGAATTACCAGATGCTATTTTTAATGAGTGGAATGAGCTTATTTATTTACGAAGAAAAGAGTTTCAAAAATTTGTTTTAATTTCTGATTATGTTTTCCAAAAAAGAATTGTATCTACTATAAATTCTGGAAATTGGAAATTTGCCTTTTTTACTCTTGCCCCCAGACAAGGGGATGTTTTTCAGTTTTCAGTGGATATTGCTAAAAATTTTGATAATATTGAGGATGGAATCAAAGAATATGAATTGAAAATAAGTAAATTTAATGAATATAGGTCGGGCTGGGAGGCAAATTTAAAAAATTTTGGTCATTTATTTTTAGAAACACTTTAACTGTATATCTCTTTTAATCTTTCATAAATAATTTTTACTTCATTATTTATTATTTTGGGAATTTTTACTATCAATGTGACTTTAAGATCCCTTTTTGAGCTGCTTCCAATTATGGGCATTCCCAGTCCTTTTAAGTTAAGAATTTCTCCATTTTTTGCATCCGAAGGAATTTTAAGTTTTATTTTTTTCCCTTCAATTGTTTCAAATAGCTTTTCGCAACCTAAAGCTATTTCCCAGGGATAAACCTCTATTGCTGTTTCTAAGGTTTTTCCATTCAGTTTAAAATTTTTATAACTTGATATATTAAATTTGACTATTAAGCTCCCTTTTATTCCAGAAATTGGATTAATAGAACCTTTGTTGTTTATTTTTATTTTAGTTGTTTCTAATGTCCCTTTTGGGATTATTATCTCGATTTTTTTGTTGTTTATAAGTACTATTTTTTTACTTCCCATATAAGCATCATAAAGTGAAATATTTACAGTTATTTCTCTGTCTGCTGTTTGTCTTGAAGATCCTCCAAATATTTTGGAAAAAAAATCTAAATCTTCAAAATTGCTAAATCTTGTACTATTAAATTCTCTTTCAAAATGGTCGTTGTTGCCATTAAAATTAGTGCTACCCAAAGAGTCGTAATTTCTTTTTTTATCAGGAGAAGATAAAATTTCATAAGCTTCATTTATTTCTTTAAACTTTTCTTCAGCTATTTTGTTTCCCTTGTTTTTGTCCGGGTGATATTTTATTGCCAATTTTTTGTAAGCTTTTTTGATTTCTTCATTACTAGCATTTTTTTGTATTCCAAGTATATTGTAGTAGTCTTTGGTCATTAAAAATCTCCTTCAAATCTCCCTTATTTATTATATTTTTTAAATATATTTTACTATTTGTACTTTATATATGTTATAATTAAACCTAAATTTTTAAAAGACCAATTATGAGAGTAGATCTTTTACCTCTTATCGAGTTAAGCCTTTATATTAATGTGTCATTTTGTTGTAAAGATTTTAGCATTTTTAATAGAATTTTAGAGGAATTAAAATGCCATTTAATTTTGCTGGGTCATCCAATTATAAAAACACTTTACATTAAGCATATAGATTTTTGTTTATGCAGGCAAGATAATTTAAAATTTATTTTCACTTCTTTGTCCAAATATATTAATTTGGCTTTATTAGAAGAATTTACTTTAGAAATTATTCCAGGTTATGTTGATTTTGAAACATTAAAACTTTTGGATGAATTTTGTATTACTCGAATTAATCTTAATGTTCAAAGTTTTTCTTTAGAATTTAGAAAGATTGTAGGGATGCCTGAAATTTCTTATGAAAAATTGAATATTTTGATTAGCAATATTAGAAAATTTCCTTTTGATTTAAATATTGATATGGCTATCAATATGCCTTTGCAAAAAAAATCTCATCTCAAGCGTGATTTGAAAGAATTGCTTTCATATATTCCTGAGCATATTTGTTTTGGTGATTTTATATGTGAAGAGGAGGGCTTTATTATCTTGAGAGATTTTGATAACGGTATTAATTCGGAAAAGCTTTGGTTTTGTGCTCTTGAGTGTCTAGAATCCAATGGCTACATTAATTATGAAATTACTAATTTTGCATTAAAGGGTCATGAGAGTAAGCACAATAAGCTAAATTGGGAGTTAAAACCGTATTTAGGATTAGGATTGCATGCTGTAAGCTTGCTCTTTTGTAATGATAAGAATAATAATGTAAGAGCTTTGATTAGAAAAGATTTTGGTTTTGTTAAAGCAAATAATCACTTGGTAACGTTTAAATTTTTAGAGGATTTAGAGTTTTTTATTTATCATTTTATTCAAGGGCTTGGAACTATTCAAGGTGTTAGCATGCGATCTCTTAAGCTTAGATTTGAGTATAATGAAAAACAATTTATTCAGTTTATTGATTACTGCTCAACTTTAGGTAAAAAGTTTGTTTTTAATGACAATATTATTTTATTAAAAGGGCATGAAAGGTTTAAGTTAGATTTTTATTTAGTAAAAATTATAAACTATTTTGATGATAACTTTTTTAAAGTGAAGTTTAGGCTTCCTTGATTTGTTTGTTTTGGTAATAAACTATTTTTGTGTTTTTATGGTTGAATATTCCAATCTCAAGTATACCTGGAAATAGCTTGAAGTATTTTTCTGTTCCTTCAGGATTTTCTACGTGCATTTTTACATCTAAGATATAATTATTGTTATCAGTTATAGTAGGTCCTTTTTTTTCGTTACAAATTCTTAAGGTTGTGTCTAAATTCATTTCTTCAAGTCTAGTCATAATAAATCCAACAGCACTTTGTGCAACTTCTATGGGAATAGGCATTTTTGTTCCCAATTTTTTTACAATTTTTGTTTCATCTGCTATTATTAGTAATGTTTCTGAATTGTAAGCTATTACTTTCTCCATTAGATGAGCGCCCCCCATTCCTTTTATTAAGCTTTTTTTTTCTAATAGAATTTCATCGGCTCCATCAATTGCAATGTCTAGATTTTTGTTAAGTTTTGAAAAATTTGATTCATAGGGAATTTGTTCTTTTGAGAGTAAATATTTTGTATCACTACTTGTTGTATAGAATTTTAAATTTTTCAAGCTGCCCGATTTTATCTTTTCGCTTAAATATTTTATTGCATAATAAATAGTTGTACCTGTTCCGATCCCAAGGTTCATATTGTTTTTGATGTAGTGATCAATTGCATATTTTGCTACCAAACTTTTTTGATTTTCCATAAATTCTTTTCCTTGCTTGATGAACTTAAAGCTCAATATATTTTAAAGTATATCATTATTTAATTAAGGTTGAAATCTTGACTAGATTTTGTGCTAATTTATAATTATTAGTATTAGTAAATAAAATAATATGCTAGGAGATTTTATGTATAAATTAGTTTTAGTAAGACATGGAGAGAGTGAATGGAACAGAGAAAATCTTTTTACTGGTTGGACAGATGTTAAACTTTCTAATAAAGGTATCGATGAGGCTGTAGAGGCAGGTTTGCTTCTCAAGCAAGAAGGTTATTCTTTTGATATTGCCTTTAGCTCTTTATTGTCAAGGGCTAATGACACTTTAAACATTATTTTGCGAGAACTAGGTCAATCTTATATTAGTGTAAAAAAAACCTGGAGATTAAATGAGAGACATTATGGGGCTTTGCAGGGTTTAAATAAGTCAGAAACAGCTGCAAAATATGGGGAAGATAAAGTTTTAATTTGGAGACGTAGTTATGATGTGCCACCAATGTCTTTGGATGAGTCTGATGATCGTCACCCCATAAAAGATCCAAGATATAAATATATTCCTAAAAGGGAACTTCCTTCAACAGAGTGTCTTAAAGATACTGTTGCAAGGGTTATTCCTTATTGGACAGATGAAATTGCAAAAGAAGTTCTTGAAGGTAAAAAAGTTATTGTTGCTGCTCATGGTAATTCTTTAAGAGCGCTTGTTAAATATCTTGACAATTTAAGCGAAGAAGATGTTTTAAAGCTTAACATTCCTACAGGCATTCCTTTGGTTTACGAATTAGATAAAGATTTAAACCCCATTAAGCATTACTATTTAGGTGATGAAAGTAAGATTAAAAAGGCAATGGAATCTGTTGCTAGTCAAGGAAAGTTAAAGTAACGATTTATTTGTATTAAAGTGTTAATAAGTCATATAATTATGGCTTATTTTTTTATCATTTTAAGGCTTGAATATATTTACTTACAATCTTTTCAAAGCGATCAATACCAATTATTTTGATAAATCCAGCTAATTTAGGCCCTTTTTCTTTGTCGATTAAAATTTTATAAATTTGTTTAAAAAATAAAGCAGGTTCTATATTATTTTCTCTTGAAATTTTATATATTTCGTTTTGAATGTCTTGTTCTGTAGCAACTTCAAAATTTTTCTTTAAAAAATCCAAAAGTTTATTAATTGCTTTTTTGCTATTTTCTTCTAGTATTTCTATATTGTCAAATTTAGATCTTAATGAAAATTTGAAATCTTCAGGTGCAAAATCTCTTATCCAATTAATTGCACAGTTTATTTTATTTATTAGTTTGTCTTTTTGATCTTCTTGAACGTTTTTCAAGTAATTTAGAATTTTATTTATATTATTTTCAAATATTTGACAGATTACACTTAAATGTCTAAATCCGATTTGATAAGGGATTTTTTTGCTTGGCATGTATGGTTGAGATAGCTCGTAAATTCTTTTAAATGATCTTTTTTTTTCTTCTTTTATATCTTCTACTCCATAGTAAATTCTCTCAAACTTGTCGTAATCTTCGTATATTTTGATTACGTCAAGATCAAATGAGATTGAAAATTCAGTATTTGGCTTTGTAGCGGCAAATAAAAATCTTGTGACCTCAGGCGTGTAAACCTCAAGAACATCTTTGAGCGATATGACATCTCCTGATGAGGAGGATATTTTCCCTCCACGGCCTTTTATTGAAATAAAATCATATTGAAATGTTACAGGTGGGCTACCTTGAAAAATTTTTACAATATTTTTAGATGTATCAAAACTACCGCCACTGCTGTGGTGGTCTTTTCCTGCAGGTTCAAAGTCAACTTTTTCATATTTCCATCTCATAGGCCAATCTATTCTCCAGGGAAGTTTAATCGCCCATGTAGTTCTTATATCTAGAGATTCTTGATTTCCACATTCACATGAGTATTCAACAGAGTAATTATTGTCATAATTATTTACAGTTGTTGTATCCCTATTACATTTTGTACAAAATATACTGATTGGATACCAATTTTCTTCAAGCTTTGAAGTTCTATATTCGTTTAATGATTCAGAGAGTTCTTTTTTATGATCAAGTGCAAATTTTATTTGGTTTGCATAAGCACTGTTGGTATATTGTTTACTTTGGTCAATGAATTCAGGATTGATTCCTACTATAGGCAGATATTTTTCAAATTCAATTTCATTAGCCCTTGCATAACTTGTTTTGTGGCTTCTTGTATCAGGGACTCTTGTTATTGCCTGCCTTAAATAAGTTGTAAGAAGTTCTTGTTCTGGCATATTTTTGGGAACTTTTCGAAATACGTCGTAATTATCCCAAGAATAAATAAATCTTACTTTTGATCCAGAGCCTCTTAAAGCTCTTGCTACAAGGTCTACCGAGATAACTTCTCTAAAATTGCCAATGTGCACAGTTCCAGATGGAGTAATTCCTGATGCTACTGTGTATAAGTTTTTTGGACCTTTTTCTTTTTTTATTTTTTCTGCGTAAAAATCTGCCCAATGCGCTGTCTTCACATTTTATTCCTAATTTAAATTTAATTAAATTTTAGCATTTTGTTTTTAAAGTTTCAAGAATTTAGAAAATTGTAGTTAAATGTTAATTTATAAGTCTTTTAATTAGCTTGTCTTCCTTGTTCCAATTTTTTTTAAGCTTTACCTGTAGGAATAGGTTGCATTTTGTTTCAAAAATTTTTGCAATTGTTTTTCTTGCTCTTTCCCCTATTGATTTTATTTCTTTCCCGTTTTTTCCTACAATTATTCCTTTTTGACTTTCGTTTGCTACAAAAATATTTGCCCTGATAAAAAGACTTCTTTTTTTATTTTCTAAGGTATCAATATCCACATATAAAGAATAGGGAAGCTCTTCTTTTAGGTTTTCAATAGCTTTTTCCCTTATTATTTCACTAATTCTAAAATTTATTTCTTGATCCGTGTAGTATTCTTGTGGATAATAAAGTGGTCCTTCTGAAAAATTTTCATAAATTTTATTTTTTAATTCTTCTGTGTTAATTTTTTTTTCAGCAGATATTTTAATTATATTATTATCTTCTATTCCTTTTTCTTTTAGAAATTGTGTTATTTCTTTTATTTTTGTATTTTTAAGGTCAATTTTATTAAGTAGTACTAAAAATTTAATTTTAGAGTTTTTAATTATTTCTAACATTTTATTTTCTTCTTCTCCAGGTTTGTCTTGAATGTCTATTGTGTATAAAATAAGTCCAACTTCTCCTATTGAAGAGTGTATGTTTTTCATCATTGCAATATTAAACTTTTTTTTACTCAGATGAAATCCCGGTGTGTCTATAAAAATAATTTGTCCCCTGTTGTCCGTAAAGATTCCTTTTATTTTGTTTCTAGTTGTTTGCGGAATGGGGGATATGATTGATATTTTATGTCCGCATATTGAATTTAAAAGGGTAGATTTTCCAGTTGATGGTCTACCAAGTATTGCTGCAAATCCCGATTTCATGTTTTAGCATTCCTTAAATATATAATATTCATACATTTTTTATTATAATTAATTATATAGCATTTTAAATGCTTATTTTTAAGTAAAATTTAAGGAATTTTAGTTTGGCAAAGATAAATTTTGAAGTTTTTTGTGAGCAATGTGGTGAAAAAGTTGGACTTAATAGGTCTGTTTGTCCTAACTGTGCTGCTAAGCTTGGTGATATCGAATGTCCAAATTGTAGGCATGTAGGTCCAGTTTCTGCTTTTGGAGAAGGTTGCCCTAATTGTCACTACAGTCCTTTTCAAGAGCTTAAAGAAAAACCCTTTAAAAGAAAAGAAAGAGCAAGAATGGTAAATGATAGAGCAGCTTCTAAGGTCTTTGTAAGGCTTTTCCATTTTGGGATTAATGTTAGTATTTTGCTTTATTTATTTTCAAGTTTTTTATTTGTTATACTTTTTCTTTATATTGTTTATGGCTAAAGGCTTTTTATGGGTATTACAGTTTTTTATTTATTTTCTATTTTTACCTCTTTTGTTATGGGTTCTAGCATGGAGTCTGTTAAAGATAATGTTCTCAAGAGTACTATTTTTTATTATGATGTTGAAGAAGTTGAATTTCCTTATGCTAGGAAGCAGACTTTGCAATTTATTGCTAAAACCCATTTAAAATATGCTGTTTTTAATTTTGACAAAAATAAAATGTTTTCCTACACTTTTGTTTTTGATAAAAAATTAATATCTCAGTATTCAATTTTTATTGAGGTAAAGAAAAAGTTTGGTGAGGCTACGCTGGTAACGCCTTTGAATTATTTATGGGATCTTGGTGATTGTATTATTGTTTTAAATAAAAATATTTTAAGAATGACTTTAAAATCTTATATTTCAAATTATAATAAATGATTTTTAATAGGGCTGATAATTGAAAAAAATTTTAAAATGGTTTTTATTTTTAGTTTTGCCGATGTCTTTTTTGTCTTTTACTGATCATTTTTATGATAAAGAAGTTGTGATAAATGGGGTTAAGTTTTTTGTTAAAATAGCATCTAATAAGCTTGATAGGGCAAAAGGTTATATGGGTACTGAAAAAGTTGAATATGGCAATGGAATGCTTTTTGTTTTTAAAAAAGAGCAAAATTTATCTTTTTGGATGGAAAATACACCTTTGTTGCTTGAAATAGCTTATATTGATTCAAATGGAATTATTAAAGAGATTTATGATTTAGAACCGTACTCTAGGGCAAATGTTAATTCTCTTTATAAGGCAAAGTATGCTCTTGAGCTTCCAAGAGGCTCATTTTCTAAATTTCAAATAAAAATTGGTGATAAGGTGTATTTTTGCTTTGATATTAATTCTTTGTCAGTAGAATGATTTTAAAATCATTGAGCTTTGATTTCTTGAAGTTCTTCTTCTATTTGATTTTCTTTAAGTTCATTTTTATTAGATTCTTTTGATGAATTTGTTTCTTCTTGCTTTAAGGTAGACTGCTCACTTGATTCATTTATATTCTTATTTGTTTTATTATTCTCAATGCTTTCGTTGTTGGTTGTTATTATTTTTTTAAAAATAGTTATTGTTGAGGCAATCTCGTCAATTGCATCAAGCAAAAATGTTTCACTTGCAAATTCTTCTGCTTTTACGATATATATTAAAGAGTTGATTCCTCTTTCTGCATTATGAATAATTTCCCATGATCCAAATACTCTGTTATTATAGCTGTCGCTCATAAGGGATTCAGATATTTCTTTTATTTTTTGTGTGCTTATGTCAAATACTTTGACAATTCCAAATATTTCTCTTATCTTTGAATTTTTATATAAGTTTAGCCTTGACCTGATGATTATTTCTTCTCTTTCGTTATTGTTTATATCTTTAAATGCTATAAAGTCATTTTCTGAGTCTATTTTATATTCAATTTTATTTTTATCTAAAAATTTTTTAATTCTCTTGTCATACTGTATATTCTTATAATTGCAAGAAATGAATGTAAAAATGATAATAATCATGCTATAGAATAATGTATCAATATTCATTATTCTTGCAAATAACATTGTATTATTTGGCATATGATTATTATAATTTAATTGTAAGGATTTTAAAAGTAATTTATGCGTCTTCCAGGTAGCGGCTATTCATATACTGTTATTCAATCTAAAAATAATTATTCACAAAAATCTTCTTTTGGAATTTCTTTTGTAATATTAAGCAGAGGAACAAAAATTTTTAGAGAAGATTTGTTTGAATTTTTATCCAATTTTGACTTTATAAGAGAAATAATTTCAATTGAAAAACAGAGCAATAGAAGTTCTTTGCAGTTTATCTCAGAAAGTTATGATAAGCTAAAATTTATTTTACTTTCTGATGATTTGAATTCCGGGGAAAAGGTTAATTTAGCAATGAAAGAATCCAGTTGTGATTTTGTTTTTGTTTTGCAAAGTGATATGTACTTGTTAAATCCTTTTTGGATTCCAAATATATTCGATGAAATAGTTAAAAAAAATGTTCTTCTTGTTGGGGGCGAGTTTTTTGATAAAGAAGAGGAAATGATTCCTTCAATTTTTCTTCCCAGTATAGATAAAAAACAAAAGTTTAAGGTAATTTTAGTAAATTCTGAGAAAGACTATGAAAAAACTTTAATTACCATGGATTATTGCGGACTTTATTCTAAAGAGAAGTTTTTACAACTTGGAGGTTTTGACGCAAGGATTCAAAATGAATATTTTCAAAGAATAGATTTTGGACTAAGAGCTGTTTATTTTGGGGAACATGTTTATATTTATAGAAAGCTCAGAATTCAGTATACTGCATTAAATTCACCAGAAAATTTAACCAAAAATAAAAGTTTTTTGATTTTTTTGCTTAAGAATTATGTTCCAATTTTTGTTGGAAATGGTGTTGTTTTTTCTTTTTTAAGGTTTTGTAAAATTTGTTTAAAATACAAAATTAATCCTTTTCTATTCCAAAAAGAGTTTAAGGAGATAAAAGGAGAGATTGCTAAAAATAGCTTAAGATTCAAAGGAGACTTAAAGAGTGCCATTGAGCTTTGGGAAAATGATATTATTGATTGATTTGATTTTGTTTTCATATTTAAGCTTGTATTCCAAAACCCTTGATTATTTAAATGTTCTTGATTTTTTTGATGCTAATGTTTTTAAGTTCGATTTTAACATTGAAAATGATGTTTTTACAATTGAAAATGATAAAGGATATTTAAAGTTTAGGGTAGGTTTTGAATATGCGCTTACATCTTCTGGTTATTATATGTTTGTAGATCCAATTATTGACATTCGTGGAGAAATTTTAATAAGTCAAAAGGTATTAAAACAAATTAAAAATTATTTCAGTTCTCTTAAAAGTTATAATAAGCCTAGAATTACTTCGATAATTATTGATCCTGGACATGGCGGACGTGATTCTGGTGCGGTTGTGACTTTAAAGATAGATGGTTATGATGTTGTGCTTCAAGAAAAAGATTTTGCATTAACCTATTCTATATATCTATCTAAAATTTTAAGCAATTATTTTGTAAATAAAAATATTTTGTTAACTCGTGTAAATGACGTTTATTTAACTTTAAAAGAACGGTCGGAATTTGCAAATGCAATAAAGCCAAATTTTCCAAATAATGTCATATTTTTATCCATACATGCTAATGATGCTCCAAACAGCGAAGCTAGAGGAGTTGAGTTTTGGTATCTTCCCAAAGGTTCAAAAAGAGAGGTTATTAAAGATTTTAAGGGATATGATATTAAAGGTAATAGATACTTAAGCGAGCTTAATGATATACTAGATATTAAATATAAATATGAATCAAAAAGATTGGCTGAAATTTTGTATAAAGTGTTTAAAAATGAGTTAAGCGAAACTAATATTAGGCCAATTAGAGAAGAACAATGGTTTGTGATAAAAAACAGTAGTATGCCTGCTGTGTTGATTGAAATGGGCTTTTTGTCTAATATTTCAGATGCTAAATTAATTTTGGATTATAATTACATGAGCAAGTTTAATATTCTAATACTTAAAGCTTTAATGGAATTTATAAATTTTTATGAAAAATAATATTTCAGATGTATTTTTTAAGTATGATGCGGCGATTTATAAATTTTTAAATTTGAAAAAAGAACATATGGTTAGAGTGCTTTTGGGGTTTTTAGCAGCAAGCTTTTTGTTTTCTATTTTTATGGTTTTTTTAAATTATGATAATCTTTTTTCAAAAAAGGTTTTTTATTTTCGTTCTAGCAAGGGATTTGTTGCTAATTTAAGGTATTTAAGAGATGAAAAAAAATTGAAAGATAATTTAGATCTTTTAGCAAAAGATTTCCTTTTGGGAAGCAATGAGGGTTTTTCTTTTGGATTTTTATTAAGTGATGCAAGATTTTTATATTCTTTTTTAAAGAATGGAGTTTATTATATAAATCTTTCAAGAGAATTTTATGATTCTTTTAATAATGGTGATTATAATGAATCTTATGAATCTTTTGATGTTAAGGTTAATCTATTTGCTATGTCTTTAATAAAAACAATGCGCTTTAACTATCCTGGCAAGATAAAAAAGCTTGTTATTCTTGTTGAAGGGTGTATCTTGAAGGAGCAAAGTTGATGAATTTGATTTTACTAATAACAACAATTAAAAAATGAAAATTTTATAAAAGCTTTATATATATAAGGAGTTGGTTTACATGAAAAGGAAAGCTAAAAGTATTTTATTTTTTTTATTATCCACTGTTCTTTTTGCTCAAGAGACTGATGGATTAAAAGAAGGTTCTAAAAGGTCAGAGCCTGGAGAATTAGTTTTAGATTTTGCCGAACTTGCAAGAGACCCAAGTTCAACTAAGCTTGACCTTACAAATTATGTTGATTATGTATATTCAGGTGCTTCTGGTATTGTTAAACCGGAAGATATGGTTGTAGATCTTGGGATAAATAATTGGAGCGTTTTGCTTACTCCTTCTGCAAGGTTGCAAGCCTACGTTAAAAATTCAGTTGTTGCGCCTGCTGTTGTTAAGAGTGAGTCAAAAAGGTACGCAGGTGATACTATTTTAGGAGTAAGAGTTTTATTCCCAAGTTATTCTCAATCATCTGCTATGATTATGCCGCCATTTAAAATTCCTTTTTATTCAGGGGAAAGTGGTAATCAATTTTTAGGCAAAGGTCTTATTGATAATATTAAAACTATGAAAGAGATTAAGGTGTCAGTTTATAGTTTAGGGTATGAGATAGATCTTGAAGTTTTATTTGAAGATATGAATGGTATGGAATATGCTTACTCCATGGGGACTTTAAAGTTTAAAGGGTGGGCTGATTTAATTTGGTCAAATCCTAACTATATTCCTAATATATCATCTAGAATAATTAAAGACGATGTTCCAAATTATCCTCTTGCTTCAAGTAAAATGAGATTTAAGGCTTTTAGAGTTTCAAAATCACATAGTTCAAAAGAGCAAAATTTTATCTTTTATGTTAAAGATTTAAGAGTTCTTTATGATAAGTTGAGCGTTTCAATAGATTCTGACATTGATAGTGAGTCTGTATTTAAAGTTTATGAGACCAGTGGAACTGAATCCCTTCGCAAATTAAAGGCTCACGAAACTTTTAAAAGAGTTTTAAAGCTTAGAGAAAAAATTTCTATGCCTGAAGGCTCTTTCCAAAACTTTGTAGAAAAGGTTGAGAGTGAAAAACCCGATGAATCATCTCCAAAAAAGTAAGTTTAAATTAATATGTAAAGCTACCTAAAAGGTTGGCTTTACATATATAAGATAGTAATAGGAAATAGTATGGAAATATTAGATTTGGAAAATGAAGAGCTTTTAGGGGTTTTTTTTGAAGAGGCTCAAAACCTTGTAGATATTCTTGAAGAGAATATTATGTCATTAGAGGATGATCCTAATAATTCTGATACTATTGATGAAATATTTAGGGCAGCCCATACTTTAAAGGGAAGTTCTGCTTCTCTTGATATGATGGAGCTATCTGATTTTACTCATATTGTTGAAGATGTTTTTGATGCTATTAGAGATGGCAAAGTAAATATAAATAATGATCTTGTTGATTTGCTTTTAAGCTCATTAGATATTATTAAGGAAATGCTTGCGCTTCGTATTGATGGCAAGGTTTATTTGAATGATATAAGTGATCTTAAAAGCAAGTTAAAGCAATTTTTAGCAATTTATGATCAAACTCGTATTAAGAGATTTGAAGAAAATTCAACTAAAAATAATTTTTGTCTTTCAAAATCAGATCTTGAAGAAATAAGAGAAGGCTTGGGAATTGGACAAAAGGTTTTAAGGGTTAGTGTTATTTTTAATTCAAATATTAATTCTGAAGTTGAAAATGGTGGATTAAAAATATTTAATATTTTAAAAAATTTAGGGTCCGTGCTTCATACAATTCCTAAATATGAGCAAATCATAGAGGATAAATTTTTAACAAGAGTAGATTATTATCTGATATATTCAGATACAGCGGGCGTGAAAAAAAGTTTAGATTCTTTGAGTTTAATTGAAAGCTATTTGGTTGATGAGTTTAACGTAGAAGAAGAATTAAAAAAGCTTGCAGATAAAGAGATTAAAGATGTTGATTCAGATTCCAATCTTGTTTTAACTGATAGTTTTGATTTTACAGAGGATGAGATTTCTGATTTATTGCTTGAAGTTGAAAATCAAAAGTTATTTAAAGTTAGATTGGATTTTGCAAAAGACAATCCTATGGCTACGATTAGTGGGCTTCAAATGCTTCAAGCATTAAAAAGTCTTGGTAAAATTTTCAAGTCTCTTCCAGATTCTAGCGAATTATTGGCAGATAAGTTTTTTGATTTTGTAATATATTATTTAATATCAAATACCAGTGCAGACAGTATTGCTAAAAAGATTAATTTACCAGATGTTGTTAGTCATTTTGAAATCAAAAATATTAATTTAGAATCTTTAAAGAATGTAGGTCTAAAAGAAAATGATGAGGCACCTATTAAGGAAAATAAAAGTATTAAGAAAAATAATCCAATTAGTGTTAATTTAATTAGAATAGATAGTAAAAAAATAGATTACATATTAAATCTTGTCAGTGAGGCTGTAATAAGTAAATCATCTTATAATCAAATAAATTCAGAAATGATTACATTATTTTATAATTTTAATTATTTTTACGATTATCAAGAAAGCTTTCAGAGAAACTTTTTAATTGATTTAAAGATAATTTTCAAAGATGCAGGCTTAACATTAGAAGATGAGATTGAATCACATATTAATTCTTTGATGAGTCTTAAAATGGAAAAGGCTCTTAATGATATATCTGAATTGAGAAATTCTTTTTTTAGACTTCTTCAAAATTTTAAAATGACTTCTGGACGACTATCTAGAATAATTACAGATTTGCATGAGAGTGTTTTAAAAACTAGAATGTTGCCAATATCTAATATATTTTCAAGGTTTACAAGAGTTGTAAGAGATCTTTCAAAGAAATTAAATAAGATTGTAAATCTTAAAATGGAAGGAGAGGAAACCGAGCTTGATAAGTCTGTTATAGATGATCTTGTAGATCCTTTGATGCATTGTGTTAGAAATTCAATGGATCATGGCCTTGAAACAGTTGAAGAGAGAGTTAAAAAGGGAAAGAGCAAAGCAGGTGCTATAATTTTGCGTGCTAAGAATGAAGGCAATGTAATATCAATTGAGATTGAAGATGATGGGATTGGTATAGATCCAAAGGTCATTAGGCGCAAATTAATTGAAAAGGGAACAATAAAAGAAGATGCAATTTACTCTGATTTTGAACTTATTAACTTAATTTTTTCTCCTGGGTTTTCAACAGCAGTTCAAGTAACAGACCTTTCAGGTAGAGGAGTTGGGCTTGATGTTGTGAAAAAAAGCATTGAAAAGCTTAATGGAACTATTTTAGTGGAATCAGAAATTGGTCTTGGAACAATTTTTAAAATCAAGTTGCCATTAACATTAGTAATTATACAAGGCCTTTTAGTAAAGTCAGGGCCCGAGACTTATGTTATTCCTTTGAATAATGTTCTTGAAACTCATAGAATAACCGAGCATGATATAAAATTGCTTGAGAATTATCATGAAGTTTATAATTTAAGAGATGAGGTCATTTCTGTTCTCAGGCTTGATAAACTTTTTAACATAACAAGAGATGATTCATTAATAGAAAAATTTTTAATAGTTGTTAATACTAGCAACGTAAAGACAGCAATTGTTGTAGACTCTATTCTTGGTGAGGAAGATTTTGTAGTAAAGCCAATTAAGGATAAATTTTCATCAAGCACGGGTATAGTTGGGGCTACTACGCTTGGTAATGGTAAGGTTGTATTAATAATTGATGTTTTTAAACTTTTTGATTTACAAAAGAATACTAAGGAGTGAATTTCTTGTGCAAATAAAAGAAATTTATTTTGGACCCAAAATTTTAGATGATAAAGATTGTAATTCTAAATTGACTAATTTTGATTTTAAGGTTGTTTCTTTTGAGCTTGGATCGGATCATTATTTAGTAGATATTATGCAGGTTAAAGAAATTAGAAAATCTAGTAATTTTACTTATATTCCAAATGCTAAAAAGTATGTAGCTGGGCTTGATAATTTACGGGGCGAAATAATTCCTATTATAGATCTTAGAATAATGTTTAATTTAGAATTTAATAAAAAAGATCTTGAAGATATTATGGTTTTAAAAAACGAAGACCTTCTTATAGGGGTAATTGTTGATAAAATTAATAATGTTTTTTCAATAGATTCTAGCCTTATTCAAGATCCACATCCAGTTTTATCTCAAGATTCTTTAATAAACTATATAAAAGGTGTTGTAGATTATAACGAAAAACTTTATATACTTCTTAATGTTTTAAAAATTTTTAATTATAGCGAAGAAGAAAAGGTGTTAAAACCCGGTCAAAATTTTGTTGAAAAAAGTGACTTTGTAAGCGATTGTGATAATTTAGACATGCTAGAGAATTGTAAAAGTGATTTTTCCAATAATGTTTTTTCAAAAAATGGTGATAACAATGAAAATTCAACTCTAAACAATGCTTCAACTTTTAATTTAGAAAATATTAAAAAAAATCTTTTGAAATATTCGTTTAATGCTTCTTTGGTAAATGATGTGTTTTTGGAAAAAGTTGGAGTAAAATTTAATATGGTTGATGCTGATTACTTGCCTTACGATAGTTTTTTAAATGAATTTTATTCAAAATCATCGGGAAATTTGTGGGGAGCTGATTTTTTGGAAGAATTTAAAAATGAAATTGTTAAGAATCGCTTAAGTTTTATGGATAACTTAAATTCTATTTTTAATGTATTGGAAATTGGTTGTGGCAGTGGAAAAGAAACTATGGCTTTAGCCAATGCTTTGTCTGAATATTATGTAAAGCCGTTTAAGTTGGTAGCTATTGATAATGATTTATCAAAAGTTGTTGAAACTTCTAGGTTGATGTTTTTAGAGTCAGAAATTGGTATTAGTGAAATTTATCGTAGGAACTCTTTTGAACAAAGTTCTGGAGTTTATAAATTTAAGTCAAAAATTCTAAGTAATGTTTTGTTTGAATATTCCGATGCTCTTTTTTCAGATTTGCCTGATAATTTGGGAATGGTTTTTTTAAAAGATGTTTTATGTTTCTTAGATAGTAAAGATCAGAGTTTAATTTTAAATATCATTGCTTCCAAAACTATTAAAGGGGCTCTTTTGGTTTTGGGAGATAACGAAGAACTTAAAAATAATGATGTTTTTATAAAAGAGAAATCCACAAAATATTTTAACCTGTACAGGAAAGTCTAAAGGAGAAATTAATGAGAATAGATTATATAGAGCCATTTTTGGATGCTGCTTCTTCGGTTTTAAGAGATATGTTGCTTGTTGAGAATATAGAAATGGGTAAACCCGGGCTTAAGTCAATAAATCAAAAGATAAAAGGTGTTTCTGTAATAGTAGGACTTGCTGGGTCTGTTGAGGGTAGTATAATTATTGATATGGATATAGAAACAGCTCTTTTTGTTGCTTCTAAGTTAAATTTTGAAGAGTATGATAATTTTGATGATGAGGAAACAAAAGAGATGGTCGCTGCAACTCTCACTGAGGTTGGCAACATTATTGCTGGAAATTTTGTTACTACCTTACATGCTAAAGGTTTTGTATTTGATATAACTCCGCCAGCTTTTATTTATGGAGAAAATATGAAAATAAGTAATAAAGGTTCTGAGGCTTTAATTGTTCCTTTTTCTTTGCCTGATGGTAAAATTATAGAAGTTAATATTGCAATAAGAGAGAGGGTTTGATATGAAAAAAAATCTTTTTATTAGAAAAGAGAGGTTAATATGATCCAAAAGACTACAATTGCTGCAGATTCTTCATCTAAGCCTAGAGGAATCAATTATGACACAGGCATTCCTTTTAACGTTTTAATTGTTGATGATTCTGTTTTTACCGTAAAGCAGCTTACTCAAATTTTTACATCAGAGGGTTTTAATGTTATTGACACGGCAGCTGATGGAGAGGAGGCTGTGATAAAATACAAGAATCATTATCCTAATATTGATATTGTCACCCTTGATATTACTATGCCCAAAATGGATGGAATAACTTGTCTTTCTAATATTATGGAATTTGATAAAAATGCTAGAGTGATAATGATATCCGCTTTAGGCAAAGAGCAATTAGTTAAGGATTGCTTAATAAAAGGAGCAAAAACATTTATTGTCAAACCATTAGATAGGGCAAAGGTTCTTCAAAGAGTAATGTCTGTATTTGTTAAATAAATTATTTACAAAAAAAGTTCAAGCTTTAATTTTATTATTTTTATTCCTTTGGGGAAAAAATCATTTCATTACTTATTTTATCTAAATTCTTTAAAAAATAAGTAATGTTAAGGTTGAATATTTTTATAGGTTCTGTATTATTTTCTATGTAAAGCTCTAATTTGTAAAATCCTTTTTTTGTGTATATTAGTGAATAGCTTTTAAAAATCCCATTTATATTTTTAATTTTAAATATTTTATATTTTAAAAATTTTTTATCAATAAGTT
Source organism: Borreliella mayonii (assembly GCF_001945665.1). Classification (NCBI taxonomy): domain Bacteria; kingdom Pseudomonadati; phylum Spirochaetota; class Spirochaetia; order Spirochaetales; family Borreliaceae; genus Borreliella; species Borreliella mayonii. The sequence continues at coordinate 712,763 of NZ_CP015780.1, forward strand.
CGCTTTCAATTAGATATTTATTTGCTTCTTTGTAGTTTGAATTTAATAAGTTATAGTCAGCTTTATTGAGCATTATGCTTTTTACAAAATGCTCGGTTAGTTTATAAATATTTTTTTCTATTTCGCTTGTTGGAAAATTAGTATAGTATTCTTTTTCTAAAATTAAATTGTAAGAAGAATATTTTTTTATTTCTTCGCTTGCTCTTTTTTCAATTGAGATGTTCAAAAGTCTAGCATTAAGTGGAAAATCTAACAATATAAGTAGTACTATAATTATTTGAATTTTCATTTTATTTCCTGGTTTTTATTAATTATTTTTTTTACTTTTTCAATTTCTAAAGGTATTTTACTTTTTCTCTTTGAATTTAGTTTTTCTTTTAGTAAAAGATTGTTAAATAATTTTGCAAGTTCATATACTTTTTCTTCGCTTAAGGTAAAAGGAATTTGAATTTTTCGATATTCTAATGGATCTTGTAAAATTTTTGTCATTAAAATAATGGGATTTAAAAAGCTTGCTTTAAAAAATTTATAAAAATTCATTAAAAAAATAGTAAATGATGCAAACAATGTAAATAGAAAAATTCCAAGAATAGAATCGCTTTTTCTTTGTAAATATTTATCTATATAAAATTTTGTTTTCTCTATTTCTATTACTCTGTATTCACTAGGGCTGTAGTAAACAAATATTTCGTCTGATTTTGAGTATATTATGTCATCTTTTTCCTTGATTATTAATATGAAGGGATATTTTTCTTTAATGTAAGCTTTTTCATTTATTATTGATATATTTTTAATAATATTAAATTCTTGTTTTTCTGGCATTGAATTTACAATTTTTGAGCTTGATATTATTATAAAAAATGTAAATGGTATTAATAAGCTCATTGAAAATGTTCTAGCAAATGCTATTAGTATTAGGTTCTTTTCTTTTGAATTGTAATATATTTCTATTATTAGGTCGTTAAACCTAAGAAGTCTTAAAAATCTTAGTTTGAAAAGTGATAGCATTATTGGATTTAATATTGTTTCATGATCAACAATTATGTTTTTAAGCTGATACGAACTATAAAATGCTAAAGGGATAAGACAGTGAATTATATCGAAGAATAGATTGTTTCTGACGTAGATTTCTAATCTTTTGGAAAGGTAAGCCTTGGTTATTTTGTATAAAAAAATGAAAATAAAAATTGTGTCAAATAAAAAACCAAGAAATATTAGTGCAAATCGTATTTTGTATGGCAAGAAAAGAATTATTGATAGCTCTTCGATTAAAAGTTCAAATATTGAAAAAATTATTATTGCTTTTAAAAAAATTGAAAATTTTTTTACCATTTATTTCCCTTGGCTATTTCTAATAATTCTTTAATTATTCTTGAATCATATTCTTTAGAGCCTGACTGTTTTATTGAAAACCAACTTTCATCATACCCAATAAAACCTTTGACCGGATTGTTTTTGTATTTTGGAATTCTTGCCCTAGCTGAAAAAATGGCAATTAATGTTGAAATTGGAGACATTGTTTGTAAAGTCTCATATTTAAAAAAGCTTTCAATTATGAGTTTGGCTGTTTTTTCATCTAGAAAATCGGTATCATTGCTTATTGCTTTTGAAGTCGATTCAATATTTTTGATAGTAAGCTCTATTCCTTTTTCAAAGCAGTATTTAATTACCAATACTTTTAAGAGAAGCAATATCTTTATATAATTTTTTATGATGTCTGATGAATAAAGTGCTTTATTTTCCTTTTGTATTAAGTATATTGTATAAGAGTTTTTTCCTTCAAATAGTTTATTTATATAAAAAGTAATGTATCCGTTGCTTATAGTATTAAAATTATAAAAGAATTCTTTTCTTAAAGACGAGTTGACTTTAACAAAGTTAAATATCAAATTTAAGTCGTTTTTTGTCAATTCTTTGGTAAAAAGAGGCTTTACAATGTTAAAATCAATAGCTTCAATGCCAGATAAAACAAATGGAGTAATCATTATATCTGTTTTATCTTTGACGTATTGAATTAGGTCTTTTAGTTCTGATTCAAAATCATTTTTAATGAATGTAGTAATAGTTTTTTTGTTTTCTTTTAAATAGTTGAGCATTTCAATTTCTTTTTCTATAGCAGATAAACTTTTTATGCTTTCATGATTGAATAGATAATGATATAGGTAAGGAAAATATGGCTTTGCATTCATTTGATTAGGCCCAATAGTTCAAGTGGTTTGTGTATTATATGTTTTGCTCCATTTTCTTTTAGTTCTTGAACGCTTCTAAATCCCCAAGAAACCCCTATTGGTATAAATCCGGCGTTTAGTGCAGTTAGCATGTCTACATCGCTGTCTCCAATATATGCAATTTCTTCTTTTCGGATATTTAATTCTAATATCATATCAAGGGCATTCTCAGGATCTGGCTTTGGTGGAAATTTTTTTGAATAGCCTCTGATTTCAAAAAAAAATATATTTTCAAAAATATTTTTTACTAAATTTATTAATTCTTCGTGGTTTTTATTGCTTAAAATTCCAATTGGAATGTTAAGCTTATTCATATTTTTTAGAAGGGTTTTTATGTTTTCGTATGGTTGTGTTTGAGATGAAAGGTTTTTATTGTATTCTTTTACAAATTCTTTGTAAAGTTTGTCTTGTAAATTAGGATTATTATATTCAAGAGATAATAACTTTAGAGTGTCTATTACAAACTTAGTAAATCCTCTGCCAATAAGAGTATTGAATTTGCTTAGTTCTATTTGATTGTATCCTAAGTTTGAAAGAGCAGAATTCATTGAGAATGCAATATCCATGATGCTATTTACCAGGGTTCCATCCATATCAAAAATACAGGCTTTGATTTTCATAGTACTCTCTTTTATAATAGTTTATTTATTCTTTTATTTTAGCATTAATTTGTTGTCTTTATTAAGGTTTTTATATTTTAAGCATTTTTTATTTACTAGCAATTAATTTTTATAGATAATTAATTTTGTTTATTAAAATTTAAAATGCTATTGAAAATATAAACTTTAAGTTTTATTATAATTCATTAGAATAGAATATTGTAAGTCATTTGTTTTGATATTTATTAGGATTAAAGCTTAATGAAAGAAGATGTATTAGTATTAGAAAATATTACAAAAAAGTACGGCGATTTTATTGCTAATGATAATGTTTCTATTAAATTTAAGGCAGGTGAAGTTCATGCTATTCTTGGAGAAAATGGTGCTGGAAAGACTACCTTAATGAAGACTATTTACGGGATTCATCAAGTAAATAGTGGTAGAATTATTTTAAAAGGTCAAGAAATAAACTTTAAGGATTCAAGCGAGGCTATTCGAAATGGGATTGGAATGGTTTTTCAACATTTTATGTTGATTCCACAATTTACTGCTGTTCAAAACATTATTTTAGGATATGAAAATTCAAAATTTGGTTTTCTTGATTACAAACAAGCTAGAAAAAAGATAAGTTATCTTTCAGAAAAGTATGGTTTAAAGATAGATTTAGAAAAAAAGGTTGAAGACTTGAGTGTTGGTATGGAACAAAAAATAGAGATATTGAAAGTTCTTTATCGAAATGCAGATATTATTATTTTTGATGAACCTACAGCAGTGCTTGCTCCAAGTGAAGTTGATGATTTTATAAATATTTTAAAGGTACTCACTCAAGAGGGTCATACTGTAATACTTATTACTCATAAAATAAAAGAAATTAGATCTATTGCAAAAAAATGCACAATTATGCGTCTTGGGAAGGTTGTGAAAACTGTTAATGTTGCTGAGATTGATGACATAGATCTTACAAAATTAATGATAGGTAAAGAGATTGCGCTTCGATCATCTAAAATTAAATTTGAAAATCATTTTAATGTGCTTGAAATAAAGAATTTAAGTGTTAAAGATGAAAGAGGTGTTTTAAAAGTTAAAGACGTTAATCTTGATCTGAGAAATGGAGAAATTCTTGGGATATCAGGTATTGAGGGGAGTGGTCAGGAGGATTTAGTTGATGCAATTTTGGGGTTGAAAAGCATATTTAAGGGCGATATTTTTAAAAAAAATTCTTCAGGAAATTTAGAATCTTTAAAAGGTTTAACGATTAAACAAATAATAGATAAAAAAATTGGCAACATTCCTTCAGACAGGCAAAGGCATGGTCTTATTTTGGAATTTAATGTTATGCAAAATATTGGACTTAAGAGCTTTGATAATCCTGATTATTTGAGGTTAAAAAAAATTCATTCAAAGAGTAATTTTGATTTAAAATTTAATTTTTTCAATTTTATTAAAAGACAATTTGATAAGATTAAAAGACAATTTGTGGGGTTTGATCTTAATATTTTAAAAAAATTGAGCAATCAACTTGTAAATTATTTTGATATTAGACCAAGAGATACCTTAAATAAGGTAAAGTATTTATCTGGAGGCAATCAGCAAAAAGTTATTGTTGCTCGTGAGATTAGTTTAGAGCCAGATATTCTTTTAGCTATTCAGCCCACAAGAGGTCTTGATGTTGGAGCTGTTGAGAATATTTATAAAAAAATAATAGAGCAAAGAGATGCAGGTAGATCTGTTTTATTGGTTTCTCTTGAACTTGATGAGCTTGTTAATGTTTGTGATAGGATAGCTGTAATGCATGGTGGAAGGATAGTGGGTATTTTAGAAGACAATTTTGATATTGATGTTATTGGTAAAATGATGATAGGTTTAAGCTAAATGACAATTAGTAAAAACGTATTCAGTAAATTTATGTTGAAGTTTTTAAATTCTTCAGCATTTGTTAGTTTTTTTGCCCTATTTGTTGGATTTTTAATTGTTGGGTTAGTGGTGATGGGGCTTGGGCATTCTCCTTTTAGAATGTATTTTATAATATTGGAGATTATATTTTCTTCTCCCAAACATTTAGGTTATATTTTAAGTTATGCAGCTCCTTTGATTTTTACAGGTCTTTCTATTGGCATTTCTTTAAAAGCAGGTCTTTTTAATATTGGGGTTGAAGGTCAGTTTATACTAGGATCTATTGTTGCTTTAATAGCATCAGTTTTCCTTGATTTGCCTCCAATTTTACATGTAATTACTGTTTTTGTTATTACTTTTTTAGCATCAGGTAGTTTGGGAATTTTAATTGGATATTTAAAAGCTAAATTCAATATTAGTGAAGTGATTTCAGGAATAATGTTTAATTGGATATTATTTCATTTAAATAATATAATTTTAGATTTTAGTTTTATTAAAAGAGATAATAGTGATTTTTCAAAGCCCATTAAAGAAAGTGCATATATTGATTTTTTAGGCTCTTGGAAGCTTTCACCAGAAGGGCTTGCTTATAGATCTTCTCATCCTTTTGTTAATGAGCTTTTAAAAGCGCCTCTTCATTTTGGAATAATTTTAGGTATAATTTTTGCTATTTTAATATGGTTTTTGCTTAATAAAACTATTATTGGATTTAAAATAAGTGCTACAGGAAGTAATATTGAAGCTTCAAGATGTATGGGAATTAATGTAAAGGTTGTGCTAATTTTTTCAATGTTTCTCTCAGCAGCTGTTGCAGGTCTTGCTGGTGCTATTCAGATTATGGGTGTTAATAAAGCTATATTTAAGCTTTCTTATATGGAAGGAATTGGTTTTAATGGGATAGCTGCTTCTTTGATGGGAAACAATTCGCCAATTGGCATAATATTTTCTAGCATTCTTTTTTCTATATTACTTTATGGAAGCAGCAGGGTTCAAAGTTTAATGGGCCTTCCATCTTCAATTGTATCTTTGATGATGGGAATAATTGTTCTTGTAATTTCTGCTAGCTATTTTTTAAATAAAATTGTTTTAAAAGGTGTTAAGCGTGTCAAATACAATAATATTCTTGATTAGTGAAACTCTAATAAATTCTCAAACCTTAATTTTAGCTGGTCTTGGGGGTCTTATAAGCGAGAAAAGTGGAATTATTAATATTGGACTTGAAGGAATAATGACAATAGGAGCATTTTCAGGAGCTACGGTTGCATATTTTACAAATGATCCATTGTTTTCAATTTTTGCTGGCGGACTAGCGGGGCTTGTGCTTGCCATTTTGCACGCTGTTTTTACAATCTTTTTAAAATCAGATCAAATTATAACTGGAATGGCACTTAATTTTTTAGGACCTACTATTGCTATTTTTATAAGTACTTTGATTTTTTCTTCTATTTCAACTCCGCCTATAGAAATAAAGTTGCCGATACTTTTTGATGGAATTTTAAACAAAACATCTTTTATCTACCAGATTTTTGGCAAAAGATATTCTGTATACATTGCAATCCTAGGTGTGGTTTTATTTCATATTATTTTCAAATACACTAAAATTGGGCTTAGAATTAATGCTAGTGGTGAAAATCCAGAGGTATTAGAGTCTGTTGGAGTTAGTGTAAATAAAATTAGATTTTTTTGTGTTCTTCTGAGTGGTTTTTTAGCAGGGGTTTCAGGCGCTGTTCTTACAACAGTGGTTGCATCAAGTTATGTGCAAGGGGTTACAGGTGGACAAGGTTTTATTGCTATTGTAATGTTAATTTTTGGAAAATGGACGCCTTTGGGAGTTTTAATGGGTAGTTTTTTGTTTTCATTTGTGAAAACTTTAGCAATTGTTTTAGCTCAATCGCCTTTTTTGTCTTTAATAATGTCTCCCAAAATGTTAATTATTGCTCCATATTTAATTATTGTTTTAAGTCTTATCTTTTTTTCAAAAAGAAATTATGCGCCTAAGTTTTTAGGAATACCTTATAAAAAGTATTAGCAGTCAATAATAGCTTATAAGTTGTTTTTCATATTGTTAAAATTCTTTTAATTTTTTAAGAGTTTTTGATTTTTTGCTGTAAGTTTTTTTTTGATACTCTTTAGTCTTTAGTTTGTTTGATTAAGTAAGTAGATGATTTATGAGGTGGTTTATTATGTTGTTGAAGCTTAAATACAGGTTCGTTGGATTTTTATTATTGTTTTTAATTTTTATACTATTACTTTTTTCCATGATTTTTAATTTTGTTTTATGCGGTTATTTAGAAGATTATTATAAACAACTTACAAGAGCTCAAGTTAGAAGAGCAGCTTTTTCTACGCAATCTTTTTTAGACACCTTGTATGTCATAATAAATGGCGCAGCTTCTAATTTGGCGCTTGAAACCATATCAGAATTTGCAATTTCTGAGAATAGAGGAAAAGATTTCTCTGAGTCTGAATTGGTAGATTTAAGAAAAAATTCAAAATTTGTTATTGATTCTGTAAAGGTAAGTAAAAAATACCGACAATACTTATACAATTTTATGTCCAATCTTAAGAATGATACCTTTTTTGAAGAATTCGCTTTTTTTGATTTTGAAGGGAGAATAATTGTTAGCACAAGACATGAGAATAATATGGATTTTGGTCATTCTGAGGCTAATACCAATTATTTTAAAAAAGCTGTTGAGGATTATAAGCAACACCAATTAAAATTTATAGGCTGGTATTCAAATCTTTCTGAAGGAATATCTGCAGAAGTTGCTATTAGGTCTAAACAAAGCGAAAAAAAGGCTTTTGCAATAATTGTGCCTGTATACTCTCCAGAAGATAAACTTGTTTGTGGGTATTTGGCTGGATATCTGCTTAATGATGTTTTAGCAGATAGTTTTGATAGATTTAGATTCGGTTTTTATAAAAGAGGCAATTTTATTTATGTGGATCCTAATAATATAGCAGTTAATCCTTTTGAAGAATACAATGAAACTAGTAGAGTTAGTTCTAAATTTTTAAATGTTCTTAAAGATGTTTTTTCTAAGCCGCCTCTTTCATCAAATGTTTCTACTGAAGTGTCGGTTTACACTATTGATAGAATATTTTTATCCGAAATGGAAGAAGAGTGTTACTATGCACTGTTGCCCATAAGTAGTAAGTTAGGAGATAAGAGCGGGGTGCTTATTGCTCGACTTCCCTATAAAGATATTTATGGAGTAATATCTAGTCTAAGATTTCAATATATCTTATATTCTGTCTTAGGTATTGTTGTATTAAGCCTTGTTCTTTTAATAAGAATAGATAAGATTATTAGTTTCCGATTAAATGCAATTAGAGTTTTAGTTCAAGATATGGTTAAAGGGAATTTAGATAAAGATTATGCTCTTGATGATGATAATGTTTTTGACGAGCTTGGAATGTTGAGTCTTCAGGTTGTGAAAATGAAAAAGGCTATTTCTGTAGCGATTGCAAGTGTTTTGAGAAATATTAGCTATGTAAATAAGGCAAGTTTAGAAGTTGCCAGCTCAAGTCAAAATTTAAGTTCTAGTGCGTTACAGCAGGCATCTGCTCTTGAAGAAATGTCAGCTAATGTTGAGCAAATAGCCTCAGGTGTCAATATGAGCGCCAATAATTCTTATGAAACAGAACAAATAGCTTTAAAGACAAATGAAAATTCTCATATAGGTGGTAAGGCTGTAGAAGAATCTGTTATTGCTATGCAAGACATTGTAGAGAAAGTTAGCGTTATTGAAGAAATAGCCAGAAAGACCAATTTACTTGCTTTGAATGCAGCTATTGAAGCTGCAAGAGCGGGCGATGAAGGAAAAGGATTTGCTGTTGTGGCTAGCGAGATTAGAAAGTTAGCTGATCTAAGTAAAATTTCAGCTCTTGAGATTGGAGAGTTAGTTGAAGATAACTCTAGGGTAGCAACTGAAGCAGGGGTGATCTTTAAAGAAATGTTACCTGAAATTGAAGAAACAGCTAATCTTGTTAAAAAGATTTCAGAAGGCAGCTCTAAGCAGAGCGATCAGATTGCTCAATTTAAAATGGCTTTAGATCAGGTTGGAGAAGTTGTTCAGTCTTCAGCTTCAAGTAGTGAGCAACTTTCTAGCATGTCCGATAAAATGTTGGAGAAGTCTAAAGAGCTTAGAAAATCTGTATTGTTTTTCAAAATTAAAGATTCTACTATTGAGAATCTGGAAGAAGACGATTATGATTTCAGGTTAATGGATTGTCTTGAAAATTCTTTTAAAGATGAAAATAAAAATTTGAAAAGTAATGGAATTTCGACTTTAAATGGCAGTAGGCATAATAATCATTCTTTAGATATTGAGAGCGAGCCTTCTGTAAGAACTATTAATAAGCGAGTTGATCCTAAAAAAGCTATCGATATTGCTGATAAGGATTTAAATTTCGATGATGATTTTTCAGAGTTTTAGAATTTATTTTTTGTGAAAGAGGTGGTTAGTATGAAGCTGAAAGCTAGGATGTTGCTACTTGTTCTTATTCTTATAGCATTCTTTATATCAATTCTGTTTTTTATTTTTGGAATGTTGATTAATGGTAAATTGGTAGATCAGCAGTTTGATCTTATGATAAATCTTATTGGAAACATTAAAAATTCTTTTAACCTTTATATTTCTTCAATGGAAGAGAAAGTTAGGGTTAGTTCTATGTATTTCAATTCTGCTGAAAAATTTAATGGGGATAGTAAAATTAAATCTAAAAGGCTAGGTTTTATTTCAGATCAATCTGAAATTCTTATTCAAACCGGTAGTAATATGATGGTTACAAACAAAGAAGGTGAAATAGTTTTTACTACGGCTGTTAAGGATAATAGTGATTTTGGTAAATCTATTGGCGATAGAGAATATTTTACAAAACTTAAAGAGTCTCAAAGCATTGTTTATAATTCCTTTGTCATGTTGGCAGATCCTGGGTCTATTGAGGAGTCTTTAGTTAAGGATATCTCCAAGATAAAAAATAAAAAAGGCCAGATTCCTTACATATTAATAGGTATACCATTAAGAGATTTTGGCACAGGCGATATTTTTGGTTATTTTATGTTTTTTTATTCAATGGATTATATATATAGGTCTTTTAGAGGAATTAATTTTGGAATACTCTTTAGCGGTCGTGCGCTAGCTTATGATACTACGGGTAGATTATTAGTTCATCATACAGTATTGCCAGGCGATGTTTTGACTGATATTAGTGCCTCTTATTCCAATATTATTAAGAAAACATCTGAAGATTTGTTACAAAAAAATAAAGAAATTTCAACCGTTTATTATTATGATCCTAATAGCAGTAAAAAATATGTGGGAATTAGTCAAAAGGTGTTATTAAACTTGTCTAATAATAGATTTATTCTTTTAATAAGAACCTCAGAAGATGATTTTCATTACATGTCGCGAGTTACATCTTTAATCTTAGGCATTAGTTTTGCATTTACATTGCTTATTCTTGCTATTGCAACTCTTTATCTTGTGAAAAAGTTGGGCTCTTCTTTGAATAAGATATTGGAATATTCTGAGCGACTTGCTTCTGGTAATTTTACTGCTGATTTTAATTTTGGTAAATGGGATAGTGTAGAGTTGTATAGCTTGTACGAAGGTCTTGAGCAATTGAGAACTAATTTTTCTTCAGTTGCAAAAGGAGTCATTGAAAATCTAGATTATCTTTATGAAAATGCTATTCAAATAGCAAATGCAAGCCAAAATTTAAGTTCTGGAGCTGTTGAGCAGGCCTCTACTTTAGAGCAAATGACAGCAAATATTGAGCAAATATCACAAGGTGTTTCTGAGAATACTGAAAATGCATCTACTACTGAAAAAATTGCTGTTAATACTAATGAAAGGACAAAAGAGGGGCATAAATCTGTTGTTAAAGCCATTGAGGCAATGACTGTTATTACTGAAAAAATTGGAATTATTGATGAGATAACAAGACAAACTAATTTGCTTGCTTTAAATGCCTCGATTGAAGCTGCTCGAGTAGGAGAAAAAGGCAAGGGGTTTGAAGTGGTGGCTGCTGAGGTTAGAAAGCTTGCGGATCAAAGCAAAGAATCAGCAAGAGAGATTATTGATATTGCAAACAGAAGCTTAACTGTTGCAAGTCGTGCTGGGGAAAATTTTGAACAAATAGTTCCTGGTATGGAGCAAACGGCCAGACTTGTGAAAAATATTTCTAATGAAAGTTCTAAGCAAAGCGTTCAAATAGAACAATTTAAAAATGCAATAGAGCAGGTTAGTCAGTTAGTCCAGACTACAGCTTCAAGCAGCGAAGAGCTTTCTGCAATGTCTGAAAAAATGTTAGAGAGTGTAAAAGATTTAAAAGAATCTGTTGATTACTTCAAGATCGAAAAGTAAGTATAAGATTGAAAAATCTTCTCTAGCTTTTTGGTGAATTGTTATTCTATGATTTTAAAAATTTTAGCACCCCCTAGGCATTCTGTATTTTTATAAAAAATTGCAAATTGCCCTGGAGAAATTCCATGATCTTTTTTATTTAAAGAAATTTCCATTAAGTTATTTTTAATAAGTTTTAATTTGCATGAGTATTTTTTTTCGCCATGTCTTATTTTAATTTTGAAATTTTCAAAATTTGAAGGTTTGTCGTTTATCCAATGTATTTCGTGAACTAAAAATTTGCGTTTTGCTTGTTTTAAATAATTTTCATTATGGGAGATGTATATAATATTTTTTTCTAGGTCTTTTTCTATGACAAACCATGGCCCGTTACTAAGCTTTATTCCTCTTCTTTGCCCAACTGTAAAAAACCAATATCCATTGTGAATTCCTATTATTTTCCCTGTTTCTTTTTCAATTATATTTCCTTTTTTCTCGCCAAGATGATATTTGATAAATTCGTTATATTTAATTTTTCCTAAAAAGCAAATACCTTGACTATCTTTTCTATCTTTGTTGGGTAAATTTATGCTTTTAGCTATTTGTCTTACTTCGCTTTTAAGCAATGTGCCTAAGGGGAAGTATAGTTTTGACATTTGTTTTTGAGAGAGATGAGATAAAAAGTAGCTTTGATCTTTAATTTTATCTTTTGCCTGTTTTAAAAAAAAATTGCTTTCTTTTCTTTGTATTTTGGCGTAATGCCCTGTTACAACTAAATCAAATTGGCTGTTGATTTTCTCAAAAAATGCTCCAAACTTTATTCTTTGATTACAAAAAATATCTGGACTTGGGGTATTGCCATTTTTAAGTTCTTCAATAGTATAGCTTACTACTTTGTTATAATATTCTTTTTGAAAGTTTATTATTTCATACGGTACATTAAATTTGTTGCATATAGCTTTAACATAATTTAAATCTTCTTGCCAAGGGCAGTTTCCAATATAAGACAGTTCATCTTCAACCCAAATTTTTAAATAGTAGCATTTTATATTTGAATATCCTTTATTTATAATTCTATAAAGGGCAACAGAGCTGTCAACTCCCCCAGATAAAAGTACGGCTATTTTCATAAACTTCCATTTTTAGGTTTCATTATATAAGATTTTGCTAATTTTTGTAAATTATAATATAATACTTATGTCCATTAATGCATTGAGGAATATATGAAAATAGGTATTAGTGATATTAGGATTTTTTTGCCTTTAAATTATTTAGATTTTTCTGTTCTTTTGGAAAATCCTTTATATTTTTCTAATGAAGTTCTTTTTAAGAAAATCAATAGAGCAATAGATGCGACCTTGCAAAAAGGTTTTAGGTTTACCAGTCCCAATGAGGATAGTGTAACGATGGCAAGTTCGGCTGTTAAGCTTATTTTTGACAATAATAATCTTGATTTAAGCAAAATTAGAATGCTTTTGGGTGGAACTGAGACAGGCGTTGATCATTCAAAAGCAATTTCTTCTTATGTTTTTGGAGCTTTAAAGCAGTCTGGCATTTGTCTGGGAAATAATTTTCTAACTTTCCAAGTTCAGCATGCGTGCGCTGGTGCTGCTATGTCTTTGCACACTGTAGCAAGCGTTTTAAGCCATTCTAATAATTCTGAATATGGCATAGTTTTTTCTTCAGATATTGCACATTATAGCAATCTTACTACGGCTGAGATTACCCAAGGTGCTGGTGCAACTGCAATTTTGATTGAAAAAAATCCAAAGCTACTCTCGATTAATTTATCTGAATTTGGGGTTTATACCGATGATGTTGATGATTTTTTTAGGCCATTTGGAAGCGTTGAAGCTAAGGTGAGAGGTCAATATTCAGTTGAATGTTACAATAATGCAAACGAAAATGCTTTAAAAGATTTTGCTTTCAAAAAGCAACTCAGTATGAAAGATTTATTTTCTAATTATAGATTTGTTTTGCATGTTCCTTTTGCTAAAATGCCAATAGATTCAATGCATTATATTTTGAAAAAATATTACAGTGATGATGAATCTGTTAGAAATGCTTATTTAGAATCAATAGATTTTTACGATGGTGTTGAAGCTGCTATGGAAGTGGGGAATTTGTATACGGGTTCAATTTTTCTGTCTTTAGCATTTTATTTAAAAAGAGTATTTTCTAAGAAAAATATTGCGGGGGAAAAGATATTATTTTGTTCTTATGGATCTGGCAATATTATGATTATTTATGAACTTACCATTGAAAAGAGTGCTTTTGATGTTGTTAAATTATGGGATCTTGATGGGCTTATAAAAAATAGAAATAATGCAAATTTTGAAGAATATAAAGATTTTTTTCAAAATAAAATAGTTCCTGGTGAATCTAGAGGATTTTATTTAAAAGAACTAAGGAATGATGGATACCGAGTTTATGGGTATCGAGCCTAATATATTAGAAAATAAAAAAAGGCATATTGAGATTTGTTTAAATAAAAACGATGTTAAAAGTGGCTGCAATTTCTTAGAGTTTATTAAGCTAAAACATAATGCTCTTAGTGATCTTAATTTTTCTGAGATAAACACAAAAGAAGAGATATTCGGATACAATGTTAGCATGCCTGTTTTTATTTCTTCCATGACAGGAGGCAGTAAAGAGGGGAATAACTTTAATAAATCTTTAGTTAGAATTGCAAACTATTTAAAAATTCCTATGGGCTTAGGTTCTTTTAAGCTTTTGTTTAAGTATCCCGAGTACATAAAAGACTTTACTCTTAAGAGGTATGCTTATAATATTCCTTTGTTTGCCAATGTTGGCGCTGTTCAGATTGTTGAGTTTGGTATTTCTAAAATAGCTGAAATGATCAAGAGATTAGAAGTTGATGCAATTATTGTTCACCTTAATGCAGGACAAGAATTGATGAATGTTAATGGAGAGAGAAATTTTAAAGGAATAAGAGAATCAATAGCTAAATTGTCTGACTTTTTAAATGTCCCATTAATTGTCAAAGAGACAGGTTTTGGAATTTCGCCAAAAGACGTTAAGGAATTATTCAGCCTTGGAGTTTCTTATATTGATCTTGCGGGGAGTGGTGGAACTAATTGGATTTTAGTAGAAGGCATGAAGAGTAACAATCTAAACATTGCATCTTGTTTTTCTGATTGGGGTATTCCTTCTATTTTTACTTTACTTAGCGTTGATGATTCTCTAAAGGCTAATATTTTTGCATCTGGTGGATATGAGACGGGTATGGATATTGCTAAAGGCATTGCCCTTGGAGCTAGACTTATAGGTGTTGCAGCAGTTGTTCTTAGGGCTTTTTATGATTCAGGAGAAGATGCTGTATTTAGTCTTTTTTCTGATTATGAATATGTTTTAAAAATGTCTATGTTTTTAAGTGGAAGCAAAAGTTTATCAGAACTTAGAAATAATAAGTATTTTTTGAGTAGTTATTTGCTTTCTGAGCTTGGAGTCTTTAAGCAGTTTTATGGAACTTAGTAAAAATTTTAGACATAAAAGTGTTTTAGAAAAAAGGCAAGAGATAAAAAGTTTTTTGGGATTATCTTTTAAAGATTTTTTTTATAATAATGCCAATGAAGATTTTCTTTTTAATATGATAGAAAATTATATTGGATATTTATCTTTTCCTATTGGAATTGTAAAAAATTTGAAAATAAATAACAAATACTATTCTTTGCCAATTGCAACCGAAGAATCTTCTGTTGTTGCTGCCTTAAATTTTGCAGCAAAAATTCTTGAAAATGCTGATTTGAGGTATTCTTTGGATGAAGTTTTGGGAATTTCTCAAGTTTATATAAAATCGGGAAAAGATTTAAGTAAAATTTTTGTTGATCTTGGCGATAAAATCAAGACCTGGATTGAACCTCTTTTAGCCAATATGAATCGAAGGGGGGGTGGATTTAGAAGATTGTCAACTAGGTACATTAAAGAGCTTGGTATTCAAAAATTAAATCTTTATATTGATACTTGTGATGCTATGGGTGCTAATTTGTTAAACTCAATTGCAGAGCGTGTAGCAGAATTTATTTTTTTAG
The DNA here is from genome assembly GCF_001945665.1 of Borreliella mayonii. Taxonomy (NCBI): domain Bacteria; kingdom Pseudomonadati; phylum Spirochaetota; class Spirochaetia; order Spirochaetales; family Borreliaceae; genus Borreliella; species Borreliella mayonii. Next base: position 727,888 of record NZ_CP015780.1, read on the forward strand.
AATTTGGATATGAGTGTGTTTTAAAAGTTTTAAGCAATGATATTGGTGAATTTACAGCCAAAGCCCGTTTTGTTTTAGATTTTAAGCATTTGCTATCAGGTAAAGAGGATTCTTGGAATTTGGCTAAAAAAATTGAACTTATTTCTAGCATAGGTTTTTACGAAGAGGAGCGAGCTGTTACTAATAATAAAGGTATTATGAATGGAATTACAGGGGTATGTCTTTCAACTTTTAATGATACAAGAGCGCTTGAGGCCTCTGTTCATAAATTTGCTTCAAAAAGTGGTAAATATCTTCCCCTTAGTAAATTTTACACTACTGACAATGCTTTGGTTGGAGAAATTGAAATTCCTTTGCAAGTTGGAACTAAAGGCGGTGTTATATCTTTTGCTGAAGCTTCAATTTTAAGTTTTAGAATTATGAATGTAAATAGTAAAAGTGAATTTATTGGTATTCTTTCTTGTGTTGGACTTGCTAGTAATTTTGCAGCATTAAGGGCTCTTGCATTTAATGGGATTCAAAAAGGTCACATGAGATTGCATGTTGATAAAATACTCTACCTTTTAAAGACAAAATATAATATTTCTGATTTCGAGAAATACAAATTATTATTGGAAATGGAAAGAATGAATATTTATTCTTTTGATTTTGCTTTTAAAATTTTAAAGAAAATAAGGTCAGAAAATGCAAGTAAAGTGTAAGGCTTATGCAAGCCTGGCTTTAATCAAATATTGGGGCAAGAAGGATGTTTTTTTAAACATTCCAGCGACTTCTAGTCTTGCTGTTAGTGTTGATAAGTTTTATTCAATAAGTGAGCTTGAACTTTCAGATCGAGATGAAATAATTTTAAATTCAAAGCCAGTTATATTGAAAAATAGAGAAAAGGTGTTTTTTGATTATGCAAGAAAAATTCTTGGTGAGCCGAATGTTAGATTTAAAATTAAAAGTGAAAACAATTTTCCAACAGCAGCAGGCCTTGCAAGTTCAAGTTCAGGTTTTGCTTCTATTGCTGCTTGTATTTTGAAATATTTTAATAAATATTCTTGCAATAGTGCATCTAATCTTGCAAGAATAGGATCAGCTTCCGCAGCAAGGGCTATTTATGGGGGGTTTACTATTTTAAAAGAAGGCTCAAAAGAATCTTTTCAATTAAGAGATCAATCTTATTTTAATGATTTGCGCATAATATTTGCCATAATTGATAGCAATGAAAAAGAATTGTCTTCAAGAGTTGCAATGAATATTTGCAAACAGCATGAATTTTATTATGATGCTTGGATTGCCTCTAGTAAAAAGATTTTTAAAGATGCTTTATATTTTTTTTTAAAAAAAGATTTTATACATTTTGGATCAAATATTGTAAAAAGTTATCAGAATATGTTTGCTTTAATGTTTGCATCTTCTGTTTTTTATTTTAAAAGTAGTACAATAGATTTAATTAGGTATGCTGCTAATTTGAGAAATGAGGGGATTTTTGTATTTGAGACAATGGATGCAGGCCCCCAAGTAAAGTTTCTTTGTTTGGAGAAAAATTTAAATACTATTTTAAAAGGACTTAAGCAAAATTTTACTGGCATTGATTTTATTGTTTCAAAGGTTGGGCGTGGCTTAGAATGGATTTGATTAGTTTTTCTGTACCTGGGAATTTACTTTTAATGGGGGAGTATACTATTTTAGAGGAAAAGGGATTGGGGCTGGCAATTGCCATCAACAAGAGAGCATTTTTTTCTTTTAAAAAGAGCGATTCTTGGCGTTTTTTTAGCAAAAAGAAAGAGATAGACGATTTTTCTTTAATAGAAAATAGAAATGATTTTGTTTTTAAAATGTTTGCTTACTTGAGTCAAAATTATTTTTCTAATTTAGAGAGCTTTTCATATGATGTATATATTGATACAAGTAATTTTTTCTTTAATGATGGAACAAAAAAGGGATTTGGCTCAAGTGCTGTTGTTGCTATTGGTATAGTGTGTGGACTTTTTTTAATTTATAATGCTACTAATGTTGTCGATAAGGTTGAAATTTTTAAATATTGTTTGGAAGCCTACAGGCACTCTCAAGGAGGAATAGGTAGTGGATATGATATTGCTACTAGTATTTTTGGGGGTGTTGTTGAGTTTGAAGGTGGTTTTAATCCTAAATTTAGACAGTTGAGCGCCGTAAAGTTTAATGATTTTTATTTAATGCAGGGTTTGCGAGCAGTTAAAACCACTACTTCTATTTGTGAATACAATAAACACAGAGATTCTATTTTAGATTTTATATTGAAATGCAATTTGGAGATGAAAAAACTTGTTTTAAGTGTTAGTAGTTCTAAATCCGAATTAATTTCTAGTTTAAGAAGAGCTAAAGAATTGGGATTGGCAATCGGAGAGGCAATAGGAGTTTCAGCGGCTTTGCCTTCAAGTTTTAATCATCTTTTGGGTCAATGTGATTTGATTAAAGCTTTGGGAGCTGGAAATGAAACTTTTTTAGTTTACAGGCCTAATATTGAAGCTTTTGATTTGTCGAAAATTATTCCAATTGTTTTAGAGTACGAAGGTATTAAGTTTGAAATCGATAAATGCTAAGAATAAGAAAGCCTGCTAAAATATTGTTCTTGGGTGAACATAGTGCTGTTTACGGGTTTCCAGTTATTGGAGCCACAGTTCCTATTTATATGGATCTGGTATACAGTGTGTCTAAAAATTGGAAATATTTAGGAAAATCCAGTACAAGATTAAATAGCCTTATAAGCTTTATTGTTTCAAATTATAGCAAAGTTAATCCGATTGAGTTTGCTATAATTTCTGAAATTCCTATTGGAGTTGGTCTTGGTTCTTCTGCTAGTCTTAGTTTATGTTTTGCAGAATATATTATAAGTCATTTTGAATATAAAGATTGTAATAAAATTTTGTTGGCAAATCAAATTGAAAATATTTTTCATGGCAAATCTTCTGGAATGGATATTGGACTAATTGATCTTGGTGGAACTTTTTATTTAGAGAAAAAAGAAGATGTTTTGCATTCAAAAAAAGTAAAAGATTCTGGTTTTTATTTTTTAATAGGAGCTGTAAAAAGAGATTTTACGACTAAAGAAATAGTGGTTAATTTAAAAAAACATTTATTATCCGACACTGATTTATTTATTTTTATTGAAAAGCTTGGTCTTACAGTAAACAATGCTTATGTTTCTTTTCAGAATAAGGATGTGTATTCTTTAGCAAATGAAATGAATATTGCGCAATATTGTTTAAGACGTTTAGGGTTGTCTAACGATACTCTTGATTGGCTGATAAGTAGGGGAATCGAATTGGGCGCTCTTTCTGGCAAGTTAAGTGGTTCTGGTAAAGGGGGAGCGTTTATTTTTCTTTTTGAAAGTCTCAAAAAAGCCAATATAGTACAAAAAGAATTAAATAATATACTTAAAAATTCTAAAATAAATTTGCTTTTAGAGCTAAAAGTAATTGAGGTTTAGATTATTTTTGGGCCCAGAGAGATTCGAACTCCCGACATCCTGCTTGTAAGGCAGGCGCTCTGACCAACTGAGCTATGAGCCCTTTTACTACTAATAAGTAGTATACAGCATAATCTTTAATGGTGTCAATTCTTATATTTTCTTTTTCCAAAAAGAACTACAAATATATCTATATTGTCGGCTGTTTTTAATCTATAGCCACCTATTTTATCAGTATCTGTATTAACAAGAGCTTCTTTGTGGCTTGGACTATTAAGCCATGCATTAACTACTCTGTTAAGATCAATTCCTGATGCTAGTATTTCTCTTGTTAAATTAAAGGATTTGTCGTATTTATGTATTCTTTCCATTGGGGTTGTGCCAAAAAGGGTATGAGTTATCGTTCTATTTTCCCCCAGTTTAATGGCATATTCTTTTGCAACTTTTTCAAGAGTATCATCTATTTCTAGGTGGTTTAGATTTAATTTTTTTCTCAATTCAGCAATTTCTGAATATAAGATTTTCATATCTTCTTTTGTATCTATTGGGTGCACTGTATTTAAATTGCACGCTTGAGATAAAAACAGTGTAAAAATAAAAATCAATTTTTTCATTAAATATCCTTTTTATTTATTATGTGATTAAAATCATAATTATATCTCATTATGTATTATAATGATTATATAAAGGAGCTGGTTATGGAAAAGTATTTAAGCTATATAAAAAAGGACGATTTAGAAAAAATACATTTAAAATTACAAGAATTATTAGCAAGTTTGCATATTTTTTATTCTAATTTAAGGGGTGTTCATTGGAATATAAAAGATACTAATTTCTTTGTTATTCACAAAGAAACCCAAAATCTTTATGAATATATTGAAAAGATTATTGATATTGTTGCAGAACGCTCAAGAATGCTTGGTTATGATTCTGAATTTAGATATTCTGAGTTTTTAAAAAAATCCTTTATTAAGGAGCTTGATATTGAATCAACATCTAATTTTTTGCCTTCAATGCAAAGCATTGTTTGCAGTCTTTCTGAGATTTTGAAAAATATTTTTGGAATGAGAAAATTGATTGATACTGCTTGTGATTATGGTACTGCTAATATTATGGATGATATCATGAGTGACCTTGAGAAGCATTTATGGATGCACAAGGCGTTGCTTGAAAATTGTGGTTGTTTTTGTCACGATGAGAATGAGAGCAAATGTTGTGAGTGCGATACCAAATAACAATTTTATTAAAAGGTTTAACTTGTACTAATGAGTTTATCTGCATTAAGGCTATAGTTGTTGTTGGGGATTTATGAGTATTAGAAATATTGGAATTATGGCTCATATTGATGCTGGCAAAACTACTACCACAGAAAGAATTATTTATTATACTGGCAAAAGTCATAAAATGGGGGATGTAGATTCTGGAAACACTGTTACTGACTGGATGCCTCAAGAGCAAGAAAGAGGAATTACTATTAGTTCGGCTGCTATTACTTGCCATTGGAAGGATTGCCAAATAAATATTATTGATACTCCTGGGCATGTTGATTTTACGGCAGAAGTTGAAAGATCTCTTCGAGTTCTTGATGGGGGTGTTGTTATTTTTAGCGCTGTTGATGGAATTCAAGCCCAAACAGAAACTGTGTGGAAACAGGCAGAAAAATATGAAATCCCACGACTTGCTTATGTTAATAAGATGGATAGAATAGGCGCCAATTTTTTTAAAGTTGTGGGAGATATTGAAAATAAGTTTAAAACTATTCCTTTAATTTTGCAAATTCCAATTGGAAATGAAAGCAATTTTGAAGGAGTAGTTGATATTATTTTAAATAAAGAGCTTCATTTTTCAATGGAAAATGGAATTCCAAAATTAAATTATAGTCAAATTAGAGAAGAATTTGTTGAAAAAGTGATTTTTTTTAAGAAAAAGTTAATAGATATTCTTAGCCAATTTAGTGAAGAAATTACTCAATTATTTCTTGAAGATAAAGAGATTGGTTTAGATATTATTAAAAGAGAGATTAGAAGAGGTACTATTTCTAGATTTATTATTCCTGTTTTAATGGGAACTAGTTTAAAAAATATTGGAATAGAACCTTTGATTGATTCGATTGTAGATTACTTGCCGAGTCCTTTTGAAAAAAGTTTTGGTGCTTTTTCTTTAGATACAAATAATAAAATTTTAGTTGATCCTAATGAAAATAAAAAATTGTCAGCTCTTGTTTTTAAAGTTCAATATTCAAGCGTAATTGCTGCTCATCTTTATTTTGTTAGAGTTTATTCTGGCGAGATTAATTCTAATAAAAAAATTATCAATGCTTCAAATGGCAAGCGTGAAAAGTTTACGAAAATTTTTAGAGTTTTTTCAAATAAAAATGAACAAATAGATTGTGTAAAAACAGGCGATATTGGTGCTGTTTTGGGATTAAAGTTTTCTGTTACAGGAGATACTCTTGTTGAAGAAAGTAATAATATTTTACTTGAATCTGTTATGTTTCCAGAGCCGGTTGTTTTAATGTCTGTTGAGCCTGAAAGATCATCAGACGAGATTAGGCTAAAGGAAATTTTTGAAATAATATCTAAAGAAGATCCTACCTTTAGTTATTCTGAGAGCAAAGAAACAGGTCAATTGATTATATCTGGAATGGGCGAATTGCATCTTGAGATTATTTTAACAAGAATTAAAGATGAATTTAATCTTAATGTTTATACAGGAAAACCTCAGGTAAGTTATAGAGAGAGCGCAGGCAAAATTGTAAAAGAAGTTTTTGAGTTTAACAATATTTTTGCTGGCAAAAATATTGATTTTAAAATTGGAATGATTATTAAACCTTTGTCACGGGGTGAGGGAAATAAAATTGATTTTGAATGTGTTATTGACTCTACAATTAAGTCTGCAATATTGAGGGGAATTACAGCCGCATTTGTAAGTGGAGTTTTTGGATATCCTATTATTGATATTAATATTAGTATTTTTTCTGTTGTTTGTGGGACTGGTAAGATTAGCGAGAGTGCCTTTGAGTCAATTTCAGGATTTGCTTTTCATAGTATTTTTCAAAAATCAGATCCTATTAGACTTGAGCCAATAATGTTATTAGAAATTAGAACACCTATTGAGCATACAGGAGAAATTATTTCTACATTAAATGTTATAGGGGGCGCCATTCATTCAGTTGGCAATATTGGAGAGTATGATTTGATAAAATCAGAGGCGGCGTTTGAGAGGCTTTTTGGGTATGCTTCTATTTTAAGAAGTTCTACTAAAGGAAGAGGTAGTTTTACTATGGAATTTTCTTATTTTAAGGAAAAAAATAAGTTAATTAAGGTTATTAGTTTTTAAGGAAAATGGCTTTTCTTGTGTTTATTATTTTTAAACCCAATTAATTTTTATTGATGAGTTTTTATGTAAAAATGATTTTATTCCCTTTTTTGTCAAGCTTTAAGTTTATGAATGTGATATTATGATGTAAAATATTTTTAGCCTTAATATAGAGGCATTTTTGTCTTTTGTGAATAGATATAATATTGTATTGGTTTTTTCAATATGATATTTTATAATATTTTTTTATTTTAAAAATAAAGGAGGTGTAATATGCAGGGTGAAAATATGGTTTCAATTAGAGGCGGAAATAGAAGAAAAATTCTTCTTAGTCTGAAAAATATGCAATATTCAAGAACAGACTTAGCTCGTAAGTTGGCCTTGACAAATGCTGCAGTTACTATTTTAACTAATCAAATGATAAAAGAAAATCTTTTGATTGAAGTTGGCTCTAGGGTGTCTGATGTTAAAAAACATGGGCGAAAAGAAATACTTCTTGACATTAATAAAGATTATGCATATTCAATGGGAGTTATTATTTCTAGCAATTATTTTCAAATAGGTATTGCTAATCTTAAATGCGAGGTTTTAATAAGCGAGACTCATTCTTTTGAGCCCCCAGTTAGTGCTTATGATATTTTAGAAAAAATAAAAGATCATATGATAGAAATTATTTGGAAACATAATTTCTCAAGAGATAAATTTATTGGCTTAGGCTTTAGTATTACGGGGTTAATAAAGGATAAAGAATTAGGAATTGTTAATGACAGTTATGGAGCATGGATTGAAAAAGATGTTCCTGTCAAGAGAATACTTGAGGAATACTTTTCGCTTACAGTTTATCTTGAAAGCTATGTTAAAAATTTATCTCTTGCTGAATTTATGGGCAAGAATATAGATAATATTATGTTTTTTGATTACACAGATACTGCTGAACTTTCGATTTGGTCAGATGGCAATGTTTATCCTGGTTTTAATAATAAATCAGGCATGGTTAGTCACATGATAATTGATTATGAAGGAGAAAAAAATTGTCCAACTTGTGGTAATAAAGGTTGTGTTAATATGCTAATATCTAATTTTGCTTTGCAGAGATTGATTTCAAAAGAGTTTATGAATGGTGAGATTCCTGAGCTTTATGAAAAGTATGAGGGTAGATTAAAAAAGGTTACAATATATGATATTTTTTCTCTTTATGAAAAATATGATTTTATAAATAAAATTATGGAAGATACTGTTAAATATTTGGCAATAATTATTGTCAATATTCAAAGAATGCTTGATTTTAATTATTTAGTACTCTATGGTCAAAGTTTTAAATTAAAAGCTTTTTTTGATTTGTTAAAAGAAGAGATTAAAAAGCGCAATAAAGAAAATATAGTATTAAAGCTTAGTTCATTAGATACCGAAGTTTCTGTTGTTGGGCCTGCTTCTAGTGTTATTTTTAATAAATTTTATTTGACTGGAGGAGATATTGATTAATATTGCCTTTTTTTGTATCTTATATTTGACAAGATTATTTTTGAGAATAAGGGTTGTTTTTAATGCTTGAAAGTTTGGGGTCAAATTTTAGGAATTTTATAAACTATCTTTCTGGAAAATCTACAATAAATGATAAAAACATTGCAGAGGCTATTGAGATTATTAAAAATTCTTTAGTTGATGCTGATGTTAACTTAAGAGTTATAAGGCGTTTTTTAAATTCTATAATTGAAGAATCCAAGGGAGTAAAAGTTTTAAGGGGTATTGATCCTAAATCTCAATTTATTAAAATTGTCAATGATAATCTTGTTAAATTTTTGGGAGGCAAAAGTTGTGAGCTTAATTTACATCCTGCCAATAAGCAATCTTATATTCTTATGTTGGGACTTCAAGGTTCTGGCAAGACTACAACATGCGCCAAGCTTTCTTTAAAGCTTAAAAAGGAAAATAGAAAAGCACTTCTTGTAGCTGCTGATACATTTAGAGCAGCGGCCGTAGAGCAGTTAAAAATATTGGGTGGTCAAATAGGTGTTCCAGTATTTTCAATTGAAGGGGAAAAAGATCCTATTAAAATTGTTAAAGCGTCTATGAAGTTTGCTAAGTCTAATTTTTTTGATTCTGTAATAGTTGATACTAGAGGACGGCTTGAGGTTGAATCTTTATTACTCGAAGAGATAAAAAAAATCAAGGAGATTTTGCAGCCCGCAGAAACCATTTTAGTGGTAGACTCTATGATGGGGCAAGTTGCTGTAAATATTGCTAAGGAATTTAATGAGAATGTTGGACTTACTGGTGCAATATTTTCTAAGTTTGATTCAGATACCAGAGGGGGTGCTGTACTGTCGTTTAAAAGCATTTGTGCAGTTCCTATTAAATTTATTGGCGTTGGAGAGAAAGTTGAAGATTTTGATTCCTTTTACCCAGAAAGAATTGCTTCTAGAATTCTTGGTATGGGGGATGTTGTTAGTCTTGTAGAAAAGGTCCAAAGCGTTGTTGACAAAGAAGAGGCTATTAAGCTTGAAGAAAAAATTAATAAAGCTAGTTTTAATTTTGAAGACTATTTAAGCCAATTTAGGCGCATTAGACAAGTAGGAGGGTTTTCTAATTTTGTAAGTTTTTTGCCAGGTGTTTCAAAATCAATGCTGAATAGCAATAATTTAAATGAAGAAAGTTTTAATAAAGAAGAAGCTATTATTCTTTCTATGACCAAAAAAGAAAGAATAAATCCAGTAATTTTGAACAATCCTTCAAGAAAAAAAAGAATAGCTTTGGGAAGCGGAACAACTGTTTTTGATGTTAATAAGCTCATAAAAAAGTTTAGTCAAACAACTTTGATTATGAAAAAAATGAAAAATAAAGATTTTCAAAATAAGATTGCATCCCTTTTGGGAAAATAAGGAGGAATAAATTTGAGCGTTAAGATAAGATTGAAGAGAATGGGAGCTAAAAAAAGGCCTTATTATAGGATTGTAGTTATGAATTCTATGTCTCCTAGAGATGGTAAAGCAATTGAAGAGCTTGGCTATTATCATCCTGTTGAAAAGCAAAAACAAATAAAAATTAAGGAAGATAGAATGAAAGATTGGATAAGCAAGGGAGCAATTTTAAGTGATACAGTGAAAATGCTTTTAAATAAAAACAACTTGAATGCGAAAAGTCAGGAGGTTTAGATGAAAGAGTATGGGAATGAGATCGAACTTATAGAGTTTATAGTAAAGTCTCTTGTAGATAAAGAAGATGAAGTAAAACTAAATGTAATTGAAGGGGAAAAATCAACTATTTTAGAATTAAGGGTTTCCCAAGGTGATGTAGGCAAGATAATAGGAAGACGGGGCCGTATTGCGCGGGCTATTAGAACTTTGCTTGGAGCTTGTGCTGCTAAAACCAATAGGCGAGTACAATTGGAAATTTTAGATTAATTTATGTTTATTAAAGGCGTGATATTGTCGTCTTATGGAGTTAATGGGTATGCTAGGGTTAAAAGCATATCCAATAATTTTTGTGATTTTATTAATCTAAAAAACAATAAAGTCCTTTTAAAAAAAAACAATGGTTCTGCTATTGAAATTAAGGTTGCAGATGTTAATATAAAGGGTAATTCTTTATTTTTGAAGTTTGAAGGGATTAATACTCCAGAGTCAGTTAAGCCTTTGATTGGTTTTGAATTATGGGTTGATGATTCGCTTGCATCTAGTTTAAAAGAAGGTGAATATTATTTAGGAAAACTGATTGGTTATGCTATTGTTAATGACAATAGAAATCTGGGAGAAGTTGTAGCTTTTTTTGAATATTTAAATAGTGTATTTCTTGAGGTCAAAGTGGGCATTAAATTTTTCTTTATTCCCTTTTTGAGCATTTATATTGGAGATATAAATGCTAGAGAAAAAACAATTGAGCTTAAGGTTTTAGATCTTTTAAGATGAAATTTACAGTTATATCCCTTTTTCCAGCAATAATTAAACCATTTTTTGAAAATTCAATAATGAAAAAAGCTATTAACAAGGGAATAGTAAGTTTTGAGCTTGTTGATGTTAGAGATTTTTCAAAAGATAAACATAAAAGATGCGATGATTTGCCTTATGGAGGCGGTGCTGGGATGGTATTAAAGGCTGAACCCATTTCTTTTGCTCTTGAGCATGTAGAGGCTGCTAAGAAAACAACAATATTTTTAAGTCCTTCTGGGATAAAGCATACCCAAGAGTTGGCGTATTCCTTGTCAAAAAAAGAAGAAATTGTTATAATTTGTGGAAGATATGAAGGAATTGATCAACGTATTATAGATTTGTATGTTGATTTTGAGATTTCTATTGGAGATTATGTTTTATCTTCAGGAGAGATTGCAGCCCTTGTTTTAATAGATAGTGTATATAGGTTGCTAGATGGAGTAATAAATCCTAATTCTTTATTAGAAGAATCATTTGGTGTAAAAAATGGATTGCTTGAATATCCCCATTATACTAGGCCTTATAGTTTTATGGGGATAAAGGTTCCAGAAGTTCTTATTTCAGGGCATCATGAAAATATAAAGAATTGGAGGCTTGTTAAAGCTAGAGAAAAAACTAAGAAAAATAGATATGATTTATACCTTAAATATTTAGAGATAATAGGAGAAGATAATGGATTTGATAAGAAAAATTGAAGCTCAGAATAAAAAAAATGAAGCTTTTGTCTTTAATGTGGGAGATACTGTAAGGGTTGTCTATAAAATCATTGAAGGTAGTAATGAAAGGTTGCAGAGTTTTGAAGGGATTGTTATTTCTTTGCAAAACAAGGGAATTGGCAAAACATTTTTGGTTAGAAAAATTTCTTCAGGAATAGGTGTTGAAAAAATTTTCCCAGTATATTCTCCTATTATAGAAAAGGTTGAAGTTTTAAGAAGGGGAAAGGTTAGAAGGGCAAAGCTTTATTATATGAGGAATAGAATCGGTAAGGCTGCTATGAAGATAAAGGAGCGTCTTAATATTAAAAAAAGTTAAGCATTAGTTTTTAGGTTATTTTGAATATTTTAGCAAATTGGGCCATAAGATGAATCAAATTAGATTGAGATTGAAAATTATTTTTTGATTGATCTTTTGTTTTGTAAATTTTTATTCAAGATTTAGCAGGATTTTTGCTGTTTTAAGAAAAATTTTGGCAAGCTTGGTTATGTATTTGTTATAATTAAAAACATTAATTAATTATTATTATTAAATTTCAATGTTGGTTTAATTGTACTTTTGTCTTTAAAAAGCTAAAGATTTAAAATTTTAATTTGTTTAAAAACTTTCAAGCTATGCGAGTGATTTTGTACTTAAATTTTTGTTTTTCTTTTTTTATATAGTAAATATTTATTTTTTGTCGTTAAGGAGAGTTAATTTTGAAATATACTCAAGGTAAGTTTAAGAGTAGTAATTTTCAGAAACACAATAAACGTTTTTATGGTTTTAAGAATAAAAGATTAAATTCTGAGATTAAAAGTCAAAATGTTGCCTCGCCAAACAGTTTTAATAATAGATCGACTATTTTGAATGCAGATAAACAAAATGTTTCTAAAGGTAAATTTAGAAGAAAAAGTATAAAATTTAAAACAAGAATAAATCTTGATATTGCTTGTGCTATTTGTGAAAAAAAAATAAATGATATTGTTTTTAGTATGTCTTTAAAGGTTGAAAATGAAGATAAGCCTGTTCATTTTGATTGTGTTATCAATAAATTAACAGTTGAAAATAATCTTTCAAGTAATGAAAAATTGGTTTATAGAGGTGCTGGTAAATTTTTTATTGTGGATACAGCTTCTAGAGGAGAATATTTATATTTCAAAATTATTAAAGAGATTGAATTTGAAAATTTAGAAGAACAACCAATATGGCGTAAAAAAATTCTTAAAGATATTAATAGGGGATTTAGGCTTTCTTGATATGAAGGTGGCGGTTTTTCCAGGATCTTTTGATCCAATTACCTGGGGCCATATTGATTTAATTAAAAGATCCTTGGCCATTTTTGACAAAGTTGTTGTTTTGGTGGCTAAAAATAAATCAAAAAAATATTTGCTAAGCGATATTGAGAGGTTTGGTCTTACAAAAGATGTTATTTCGTCTTTAAATTTTTCAAATGTATCTGTAGATATGTATAGCGGGTTTATTGTTGATTACGCATTAATTAATTCTATTAAATTTATTGTTAGGGGAATTAGGGCTTTTAATGATTTTGATATAGAGTTTGAAAGATATCTTGTTAATAATAAGTTAAATTTTAAAATTGATACTATATTTTTACCAAGTAGTGCAGAACATTTATATGTAAGGTCAGATTTTGTAAAGGAATTAATGAGTAAAAAGGATGTTGATCTTTCTAATTTTGTTCCAGAATTAGTGTTTAATAGATTAAAATCTAAGTTTATTGACAAATGACTTGGTTAATATATATATTATTAAGATAATTTAATGTAGTTTAAAAGTAGTTAGGAGAAAATAATGGCTGTTCCAAAATTTAAGCCTTCAAAATCTAGGAGTAGAACAAGGCGTAGTATAAATATGAGGAAGAAAGTTCCGCAATTTCAAGAATGTTCTAATTGTGGTAATCTTGGAGTGAGACATAGGATTTGTTTAAAGTGTGGGTATTATAGGAATAACCAATATCTAGAAATAGGTTTGTAGCTTGTAGTAAGGAAGGTGTATTCATGGATAATGATGAAATTTTTAGCAAGGTTAGGTCTATTATATCTGAGCAACTTGATAAAAAAGAAGATGAAATTACTATAGACTCTAGATTTGTTGAGGATCTTAATGCAGATAGTCTAGATATTTATGAGCTTTTGTATTTGCTTGAAGAGGCCTTTGATGACAAGATTCCAGAGAACGAAGCCAATGAATTTGAGACGGTAGGCGATGTTGTTAATTTTATTAAAAAGAGAAAAGGTTGATGAAAAAAAATTCTTCCGATTTTTGTTTTGGCAGTGAAAGAAGGGCTCAATTAAGTGAATTTTTGGAAAATTTGAGCATTGATTTTAGTAATTTTGATTTATTAAATACAGCATTGAGCCACTCGTCGTATTCTAATGAGTTGGATCAAAAATCTAGCAATAATGAAAGATTAGAATTTTTGGGCGACTCTGTGCTTAATTTGATTATTACAGATCATCTTTATAAAACTTATCCAAATAAAAGTGAAGGAGAGCTCAGCAAGGCTAGATCTTATATTGTCAGTGAAGATTCCCTATCTAATATTGCTAGGGAGATTAATCTTGGTTCTTATGTTTTACTTGGCAGAGGAGAGGAGAGTAATGATGGCCGCAACAAAAAAGGCATTCTTGCAGATGCTATTGAAGCTTTTGTAGGCGCTATTTATCTTGATAGTGGGTTTTCAAAGGCAACAGAATTTGTGGTTGGACTTTTTGACATGTCTATAAGATTGATGTTTAATAGGGGTGATTTTAAAGATTATAAGAGCTTGTTGCAAGAATATGTTCAAAAGAAATATAAAATCTCACCAAGCTATAAGCTAGACAAGGAAATAGGTCCAGATCATGATAAAGTTTTTTGCGTTGAACTTTATGTTGGGGAAAATTTTATATCAAACGGAAGGGGTAAATCTAAAAAAGAAGCCGAAATGAGAGCTGCTGAAATAGCTTTAAAAACTATGGAAAATATTAGCCTTTAAGGTTGTAATTTTTTTTATAAGATAATTTTTAGTATTAAGCTTGGGATTTTCAATTACACAGCTTAGTAGTATGTTTAAAATTTTACCTATATTTTTATTTTCTATTTGTTCTAGATTTTGAATATCTTTTCCGTTTATTTTTAAATCTTTTAAAGAGAGAGGATTTTTTAGTAATTTTTTCCTTTTTATGTTTTTTATTATAAATAAATATTTTTTCTTTTTTCCTTTGAGTGCCTTGTATATATCAATTATTTCTTTATAATGTTCTCTTGTGCTCTTGCTAAGCAAGTGTCTAATATCACTTAATTTTTTTACATTAAAAATATTATTGTTATCAATTATACTTCTATAAAATAAAATTAGCTTAATTTCTTTATTTGAGAATTTAAGTAAGGTTAATTTTTCCTTTAGTTCTTTTACGGGTTTTTTAATTGTCAATATTGTGATTGCCTTTAGATAAAATTTGTCTTTATCAAGCAGGACAATTTTTTTGATTAATTTTGTTTTTATTTCTAGATTGAAAAAATTCTTAAAAAAATCAACTTTTTTAAGATAATAAATTCCTTTTTGTATATTTGCGCCCTCTAACAATTTATGAAATTCATTTTTTATTCTTTCTTTTGAAATCATTAAAATATTTTCTTTTTTATATTTCATTGAAATTAAAGTATTTTTTTCAATGTCAAAATTAAGTGTGGATGAAAATCTTGCTGCTCTAAGTATTCTAAGGGCATCTTCTTCAAGTCTTTTATTTGGATTTCCTATACATCTTATTGTTTTCTTATTAAGGTCTTTTTTCCCATCATAGCAATCTATTATGTTGAAGTTGAAAATATTCATTGCAATTGCATTAATTGTAAAATCCCTTCTTTCAAGATCTTTAATTAAATTTTTAGTATATTCTACTTGTTTAGGAGCTCTGTTATTTTCATATTCTTTTTCTATTCTGTATGTTGTGATTTCAAAGATTTTTTTATTAAAAATAATGCCAATTGTTCCATGTTTTATTCCTGTTTTAATGTTATTTGGAAATAATTTTATTATTTCTTCAGGAGTTGCATTTGTTGCAAAATCAAAATCGTAGGGTTGTTTATTAAGTAGTAGGTCTCTTAAAGCGCCCCCAACTAAATAAAATTCGTAGTTGTTTTTTTTAAATATTTTACCAATTTTAATTATATTTTGATTATCTTTGCCTAGATTCATATAAAATTATATTATAGTGTAAATAATTTTTTTCTAAAATTGATTTACAATTTTAATTTATTTGAAGTATGTTATAAGTAGTACTTTATTTTTAAATGGTTTTATTGGGGTTTTATGAGTGGTAATAACAATAGTGTATATAATTCCATAGGTCAACTTTCAAAAGAGACTAAAAATAGGTTGATGAATGATATAAAAAAAAGCTTAGGTTTAAATTCTTCCGAGTTTGTTTTACCCAATAGTAGCAATGAGCCTTATGTTGATTCTCAGCTTGAAAAATTTCTTTCAGGGCGTTTAATGGAAGAATCATTTTTTATTAGAATGTGGTTAACTATTTTAAATTTTTTTCAGAAAGATAAAAGCAAAGAAGATATTTATAAAACTTATGTTATAAAAAACCTAGAAAATCAAATTAATGAAATGTATAAAAATCCAGTAATAGATTTTAAGAAGGAATGTTTGCATGTTGGTTTTGTAGAAATGTTTTTTGGTGTTTATCGATATTCAATGGAGTTGAAAGAATTTTTTAGGAAATTAGAAAAAGGCGGCATTGTTGTTGAGCAAACTATTTTAGAAATTATTCAAAGTAAAGTTCTTAATTCTAAGAAAAATTTGGAAGATTTTTTAGATGAAGGCAAATATGAGCTCTTTTTGAAAAGAGAAAAAACTCAAAACGATTTAGAAGAATCTCTTAAGGTCAAAATAAATGACTATATTAATTCTATTCCATCTAATACTTATAGAATTGTTTCTGATATGTTTGAGTTTTATTATGTTTTTAATAGTTTGGCGTTTTTTCCTTACAAATCTTTTTTTTCATTTTTCAATGTAGATCTTTTAGATAATGCTGAAAATATTAGCATTGTTGACCTTGAGGTTGGATTTGGAACCAGCTTTTCAAGTGTTAGTAAGTATTTAAATTATTTTTTTGATATTTTGTATACATTAAAAGATATTGAGATAGATGAAGATATTGTTAAAAGCATTATATCAAATTATTTTTTAATATCTGATGATATTAGTAATTCAGAGACAATTTCAAGAGAAGATCATATGTCTAGAGTAGAATATGTATTGAAAAATGTTTTATCGATTTTATCTAAGATCGTTGGCTTGTCAAGAACTTTGCCTTATTTAGATGTTTTTAGAGTATATTGCAAAAATCCTGTTGCATCTCCTAAAAAATATGTACCTTTTTTTGATGTGAAAAATTTTTATGAGAACATTTTATTTTTAAATGTTATGGGTCAGGCTATTAAAAAGCGTGATAGCTCTTTAAAAGTTCTTGTAATTAAAGAAATAAAAAGCCTTGTTAGAGATCCTAGTGTAATTTTAAATTTAAAGGGCGAGATTTTTAATGAATTAAATCTTAGTCATTATAGTTTTAAAAAGTTGTATTTTCTTAATGATTTTTTTAAAAACATATATGATGTTAGAATGATGGAAGTTTTAAGAACTATAAATAATGTCGTATTAATTAATAATCATGATTTGAGAAATATATATGTTGATATTGAAAATAATATTGCTGCTTTAAAAAAAGAAATTTATAATATTTACTTTGAGATTGATTATAAAAATGAAGAGTTTGAAAGGTATAAAAGAGAGAGTAAAATTGATGATCCTTATAAAGAAAGGATTTTGAAGTGGTGTTTGAATGAATCGGTTTCTATTGATAAGGTTTCAAATAGATTTGTAGATTATTTTATTGAGCTTAAAAAGAGATGTTTAGCTCTGTTGGAAAATCATAATGTTTTTATTCGAAAATCTTTAACAGTTTCTTACAAATCAATGGTAAATGAAGATAAAAAAATTACATTAGCTGATGTTATTGGCAATCTTTTAGAAATTATTAATCAAACACTTTTTATAGTCAGAAATTTATAAATTTCATGAAGGCTTTTAAAGTAAAAAATCTAAGACGTTTTTCAAATTTTATTAGAATCTTGGTTATTGTATTGTTTTTAAATTCTTTATTGAGTTTATTTGTGTTTTTGGCTGGTTCTTACAATATGTTCGTTTATAATTTTCAGAAATTTTATCTTGATCTTACTATTATTTTAAGTTCTGTTTCTTTTGGGCTTGAATCTACTAGGTTAATATTTTTTTATTTATTGAGAAATAAAAAAATTAATTATTATTTAATTTTAATTTTTAGTTTTATGATTTTTTTTTGTGCTCTTGTTTTTAAAATTTTTCTTTCTGGCAACAAATAGGTTGATAGAAATATTGCATTAATTATTTGTAATTATTCTATTGACTAATGAATTTTATTTTTATAAACTAACTATTAGTTTATTATTTGCCGACTTAGCTCAGCTGGCCAGAGCAGCGGTCTTGTAAACCGCAGGTCGTCGGTTCGACTCCGACAGTCGGCTTTTAGGGGCGGTACCGAAGTGGTTAACCGGGGCAGACTGTAAATCTGTTGGCTTTGCCTACGTGGGTTCGAATCCCACCCTCCCCAATTTAGTAGAATTGTAAGTGTTGGCCTTTTTATAATTTTGATTGTGATCTTTTAAATGTGTTATATCGTTTCATTTTGCTTCTTATGCTTTTGTCTATTTAGAAAAGTTCTTATATTGGTTATAAAATATTATGCTAGCTATCAATTAAAAATTTTAATTGATAGCTAAAGTGTAATTAGCAAAGACCTTTGTTTAGCTAGGAGATTTTTGTGCTTATTAAAATTGGTAAAGCATTTATTTTTTTCTTCTTTTTAGGATCTGTTTTGTCTATTTTTATATATTTTTTAAATTTATCTTCTTTGGCAAATGGCTTGGCTTATGAATTTAATGTTGAGAAAGGTTGGGGAGTTAAAAAAATAGCTAAAGAATTGAAAAAACGAAAATTAATTAAATCCGAACTGCTTCTTGTTTTTATTTCATATATTTTTGGTAGTGACAAACAATTTAAAGAGGGAAGATATTTAATTAATGGTGATTTTTCTACATTTGAAATATATAAAGAGTTTTTAAAGGGATCTTCTAATGTAAATATTGATGTTACAATACCCGAAGGATATACTAGCAGAAGAATTGCTTTTAAGCTTAAGGAATTTTCTGTTATTGATGATGTTCAAGATTTTATTTTTTTAATCAACAAAAAATCATTTATTTATGAGCTTGGCCTTGATTACGACTCTCTTGAAGGATTTTTATTCCCAGATACTTATAAATTTTATAAAGGTATAGAAATAAAGAATGTGGTTCGTATGTTTGTTGATAATTTTTTAAACAAGCTTAAATCTATAGGTGTTGTTCTTAGTGATTATTCAAGTAAAGAGCTTTACAATAGGGTAATAATAGCATCTATTGTTGAACGTGAGTATAGGGTTAAAAGTGAGGCCTCAATAATGTCTTCGGTTTTTTATAATAGAATAAAATCTGGTATGGCATTACAATCTTGTGCTACTATTGAATATGTTATTACAGAGGAGCTAGGACGAAGCCATCCTAAGAGAATTTATTTTTCAGATTTAGAGATAAATTCTCCTTATAACACATATATTAATAAAGGATATCCTCCTACTCCAATTTCAAATGCCGGTATTATTTCCCTGCAAGCAGCTTTTTTCCCAAAAAATACGCAATATTTATTTTTTGTGGTAAAAGACTCTAAGTTAGGCACACATCAATTTTCGTCAGATTATTCTTCACATCTTTTAGGGGCAAAAGATTATATTAAAAATTTTATTACTAAGGATTAAGAAGTATGAATTACTTACAAACGGCAGCTTCAATTAAAAGTAAATTTGATATTGTAGCTATTGTAGAGCATTATATTAAGCTTGTTAAATCGGGATCTACTTACAAAGGTCTTTGTCCTTTTCATGCTGAGAGAACTCCCTCTTTTTTTGTAAATCCTTTGCAAGGATATTTTTATTGTTTTGGATGCAAAAAGAGTGGGGATGTTATTGGATTTTTAATGGATATGGAAAAAATCAATTACAATGATGCTCTTAAGATTTTATGTGAAAAATCTGGTATTTGTTATGATGATTTAAAAATAAGTAGAGAAAGTGAAAAAAAAAATGAAAATAAAGATATAGTTTCAAGAATTTACTTTTTGAATTCTAGATTAATTAATACCATTAAATTTTTTTTGAATAAAAACAAAAAAGCTTTAGATTATGTTTTAAAGAGTAGAGCAATATCTAAGGAAGTCGTTGATTTATTTGAACTTGGTTATTTGCCATTTAGTGTTAAAAATGGTTTAGAGCTTTATGATTTTTTAGTTTCAAAAGGATACTCTTTTGAAATACTTAGAAAAAGTGGCTTATTTTCAAAAACAAACCCCAAAGCTTCTATTTTATCTCAAAGATTAATTTTTCCAATTAAAGATTTTAAAGGAAATGTTGTTGGTTTTGGGGGTCGAGATTTAGATGGGAGAGGTTCTAAGTATATTAATTTAAGTGAAACTGAAGTTTTTAAAAAAAAGGAGCTTCTTTATGGATTTTATGAGGGGTTTGATGAGATTAAATCTGCAAAATCAGTTATATTGGTAGAAGGATATATAGATGTTCTTGCTTTTTTTACATCTGGGATTAAGAGAGCTGTATCTACTCTTGGCACTGCTTTTTCAAAAGAACATCTGGCTTTGATTCAAAGATATGCTGATGAGATAATATTTTCTTTTGACGGGGATGATGCTGGACTTTCTGCAACTTTAAAAGCTTATCAAATTTGTTTGCCATTTAATATCAATGTTAGTGTTGTTAGAATGGATTTTGGTCGTGATCCTGCGGATGTTCTTAAAAGTGAGGGTGTAGGCTCTTTGCAAAAAATTTTAAATAATAGATGTGATGCTTTTGAATATCTTTTAGATGCTTATTTTAGCAAATATGATTTAAATAAAACTGTAGATTTGAATGCCATGATTAATTTATTTTTAAATTTGATAAATTTATCAAAAGTGGATACTCAGAAAAAAATTTTTTTAGATAAGCTAAGCAATAAACTTGGTATTGGTGTGACAACTTTATTAAAAGATTATTATAGAATAAAAGAAAGATTTGTAGTTGACAATAGTAAAAGAAATTTGTATGCTCATAATGATGATTCTTATGAGAGGTATCTAATAGTAGCTTTGTTGAAAAATTTTAGTTATTTTAGTATAGTAAGGCGCAATATTATTGATAGTGATTTAATTAATATCGATGCCAGAAAAATTTTTATGTGCTTTGAGAATTTATTTGAAAATAATAAAGATTTTTCATTAATGGATTTAAAAAAAAAATTAAAGGATACCTATAAAGTTAGTGAATTTTTTTTTGAAGAAATTTTAAATTCTGAATTTGAAGTGGATAATGAGATGCTCGTTCATATTTTACTTGCAATCAAGAGAAGAAAATTGGATTCTCGTGTTTTGCTTTGCAAAAAAAGATGTGATGGGGACTCTTTGGTAGATGCTAGGATTCAAATAAATGAGTTAATGTTTTTAAATATGCAGAGAAAAAATTTAAAAATCTACATAAACGATATTCCAGGGAGTTAGGTTTTGTCGGATTTTGAAAAGAAATATTCGAAGCTGGTAGAGGGTATTATTACTCATTTGGGAGATAAAAAATCTCTTAGTTTTGGTGAATTATCAAATTTGCTTCCCGATGACATATTAGAACCAGAGATTCTTGATTGTATTTGCTCGATGCTTGAGGATAGGGGAATAAGATTGGTTAATAAAATTTCTGAATTAGATCTGGTTGGCAGCGAAGATGGAAATGATGAAGAGGAAGAGGTTGAAATTGAATCTGATAGAAATTTTATGATTTTAGATGATGGTTTTCAAAGCGATGAAGAAGATATTGATATTGATGTTAAGCTGGATGATTGTGATGAAGAAGATATTTCTGTTAAAGATGATTTAGGTTCAGGGTATATTAAAAGCAATGTTTTGAAAGATAGTCACTCAGAAGATCCAATTAAGCTTTATTTAAAGGAAATAGGAAAAGAATTTTTATTAACAGGAAATCAAGAAGTTGAACTTGCAAAGCAAATGGATTCTGGGGAGAGTATAATTGAGAATATTCTTAAGAATGAAGGGCTTGTTATAGAAAATTATTATAATCTTGTAAATACTATTTACTCAAGAATGGAAAGGGAAGAGTTTTTTAAAAGAGAAAAAGATAAGGACAAAGAGAGTAGCCCAGATTATTATAATAAAAAAAAAAGAATTGCCTCTTTTTATAAAATTCCTTTAAAGCCAATTCAAGATCGTTTAATAAGTTATGTAGATAATAAGCATAGGGTATATGAGCTTGGGGGGGATATTTTTGAAAAGAATTTAAAAAATGAAAGATTAGCTCTAAAAGAGCTTTTAAGAGACATCCCTTTGTATCAAGATGAACTAAGGATTTTTTCAGATGATTATATTGATTCTGCTAACAAAATAAAGGATTTGCAAAGACAGCAAAGAATAATTCTAAGCAGGTTAAAAATTGAAAAAATAAGAGACTTGAGGGTGCTTGGAAGAGATTTGACTATTACTGAAAAAAAAATAGAGATAGAAAAATCTCTCAAACTTAAAGAAGATGCTATTAAAGAACAGATTACAGAGGCTCAGCTTGCTCAAAAAGAACTTGAGAGAATTGAGATGTATTATGAATATCCAACAGATAAAATAATAAGCATGTCAGAAGAGATCGCTAAAGGGAAACAAATGATGCAGCACGCTAAAGATCAGTTGATTAAAGCTAATTTAAGGCTTGTTGTAAGTATTGCTAAAAAATATGCAAACAGAGGTCTTCATTTTTTTGATCTTGTTCAAGAAGGCAATATTGGATTGATTAAAGCTGTTGAAAAGTTCGAATATAAGAGGGGTTTTAAGTTTTCAACTTATGCTACTTGGTGGATTAGACAGGCTATAACAAGATCTATTTCTGATCAAGCTCGCACAATTAGAGTTCCTGTGCATATGATTGAACAAATAAATAGGCTTAATAGAGAAACTAGATATTTAATTCAAGTTTTAGGGAAAGATCCCACAGATGAAGAGCTTTCAGACAGACTTGGATGGGAGCTTAAAAAGGTTAAAACTGTAAAAAGTGTTTCAAGAGAGCCTGTTTCTCTTGAAACACCAATTGGAGAAGAAGAAGATTCTGTTCTTAGCGATTTTATTGAGGATAAGGCAATAAAAAATCCTGCAAATCACACATCCTTTGTAGTTTTGCAAGATCAAATAAGAGCAATTCTTGGAACTCTTCCTGAAAGAGAACAAGAAGTTGTAAAAATGAGATTTGGACTTGAAGATGGCTATTCTTTAACTCTTGAAGAGGTTGGACTTCATTTTAATGTTACAAGAGAAAGAATTAGGCAAATTGAATCTAAAGCATTAAGGCGGCTTAAAAATCCCAAAAAAACTCAAAAATTAAAAGATTATCTTGAAGATTTAAATTGAACAGGAGGATTGATGGAAAATAATATTGATACATTAAAAAAACTTGAAGTTATATATAAGTCTAAGTTTGAGCTTGAAGAAAGGCGAAAAAGTATTCCCAAGTATTTGGAGACGAAAAAAAATCAGATTGAAGAATTATCAAAAGTTCTTGTTGATTTGCAACAAAAGTTTAAGGAATATCAAAAAGAAGACTCTGCTTTAAAGTTAGATATTCAAGATATTAATTCAAGAAAGAGCAAGGCAGAAGAGAAAATTGATAGCATTAAAACGCAAAGAGAATATGAAGCTCTTGAAAAAGAACTTCAGGTTATTATTGACGATGAAGTTACAATTAGAAAAAAGATGACACATGTTAATGGGCTTAAAACTAAAATAGAAAAGGAAATATTAGATGTCAACGAGAAGCATAGCAAAGAAGAAGAATGTTTTAGGGCTGAAAGTAGTAGTTTTGAGTTAGAGCTTTTAGAAATTCAAAATAAACTTTTAGAAATAGAAAGAGAAGAGTTAAATTGTTCTTCTAAAATGAATGAAGATTTTTTGTTTAAATTTCAAAGAATAATAAGAAATAAATCAAATGGAGTTGTGCCTTTGATTAATAATGTTTGTAAAGGTTGCCATATGATACTTCCTGTTGAATTTGCAAATAAAGTAAGACGTGAGCCCAACGATATTAAATTTTGTCCTTATTGCAGTAGAATACTTTATTATCAGGATAAAATTAGAATAAGTGATGAAATAATTCCTGGTAGTTTAGCAGACCTTGTTGAATAAAATTTATTAATTTGATAATTTTTATTTAAGCTGACAGTCAGTCATCGCTTAGTTTTATAATAATTAAAGCTTAAGAGGAAAGTCCGAGCTCCAATAAGAACATAATGCTAGGTAATGCCTAGGGGTTTTAAACCTAAGAAAGTGTCGCAGAAAATTACCGCCGTAAAAGGTAAGGGTGAAAAGGTGAGGTAAGAGCTCACCGCTTATTTAGTAATAAATATGGCAAGATAAACCTCATTAGGAGCAAGATCAAGTATGTAAGCACTCTTTGTTCTTGAGGATATGCTTACGGGTAGATCGCATGATTTTTTTAGCGATAAAAAAACAAGAGAGATGATGGCATAGTACAGAACTCGGCTTATGGGTGTCAGCTTAATTTTATTAGCCTAAAAGAGAGTTTTAAATGGAAATAAGATATTTAAGATATATTTTTTACTCATTTATGATTTTCATTTTTATTTTTTTAATTTATTATATTTTATCCTATTTTAAATCTTTTTCTAGTTCTTATTTAAAAGCAGGTCCAACAGAGGTCGATTTACTTTTACTGTGGGATAAAAAAGAATATAAAGAAATAATAGATTATGCTGAGAATGATATTAAAAATCATAGATTTGATTTTAATTTAAATTTGCTTTTGGGATTTTCATATTTTTATTATTCTTTAATAGTAAATGAAGGATATTTAAAAGGAGAATTTCTAGATAAATCCATAGAAAGATTAAGATTTTTAATTTCTATAAATGACGGAGTCTCCATAAGCCCTTTGTATTATATATTAGGAAAGGCATATTCTCATAAAGGAGAGTTTTATAGTGAGCTTGCTGTAAAATTTTTAAAGAAGGCTTTAAGTACTGATAATTTTGATTTCATGAACATTAAAGAAGATATTTTTGAATATTTGGGATATTCGTACCAGCTTTTAAGAGATTACAAGTCTAGTTTAAAGTTTTTTGAAAAAGCTTATAATGAAAATAAATCTGATTTAGTGCTTTGGAGTTTGGCTTATGTTAATTATAAGTTGAATGATATAAACAAAAGCATTGAGTATATAAAAAAAATAATAGAAGAAGAGAAAAGAAAATTGTCAAAGGGTGAGAAAACGGATGAAAATTTAATTCAAAAGGTATATTTGCTTTATGGAGATATTCTATTAGATAAAGGCGATTATGATAATGCTTTTAATTACTATAATAAAGTTCTAGAAATTAATAGTTCAAATTCTAGCGTTTATGTTAAAATAGGAGATATATATAGAAAGAAAGATAAAAATTATCCTAAAGCTAGAAAATACTGGAGAGAAGCTCTCAATCTTAATCCTTATTTAGAAGCAGCAAGAGAGAGACTTGGAATTACTTTGGAAGACTTTTAGGGAGGTTGATTTGAATTTGTTTAAGTCTTTTTTGATAGATATTGGCATTGATCTTGGAACATGTAATACATTGGTTTATATTAAAGATTATGGCGTGGTTATGAGTGAGCCTTCTGTTGTTGCAATAGATATTACCAAAGGTAATAAAGTTGTTGCAGTTGGCAGAAATGCTAAAAAAATGCTTTGGAAAACTCCAGAGAATATTAAAGCTGTGCGACCTCTTAGAGATGGAGTTATTGCTGACATTGAGAATACAGAGAAGATGATTAAATATTTTATTAATCAAATTTTTTCTCGTAAAAAATTGTTTTTTAAGCCAAGAATGGTAATAGGTGTTCCTACTTGTATTACAGAGGTTGAGCGAAGAGCTGTAAAAGAGAGTGCAATGAATGCTGGTGCAAGAGAAGTTAAGGTGATAGAAGAATCTCTTGCAGCTGCTATTGGATCTGATATTCCTATTTTTGAACCTACAGGTCACATGGTGTGTGACATTGGAGGTGGAACTACAGAAATATCGGTTATTTCTCTCGGCGGAATGGTTGTAAGTAGGGCAATTAGGACTGGTGGGGATGAATTTGATGAGAGTATAATAAAATATATGAGAAATTCTCACAATATTATAATTGGTCAACAGACAGCAGAAAAATTGAAAATTAAGATAGGAAATGTATATCCTGATATTCAAAATTTAAGGGTAGAAAAAATAGATATTAAGGGTACAGATGCTGTAACTGGTCTTCCTAGAAAGCAACTTGTTGATTCTATGGAAGTAAGAGAGTCTTTACAAGAGCCTATAAATGTTGTTGTGGATGAAGTTAAGCGTACTCTTGGTGCAACGCCCCCAGAGCTTGCTACAGACATTGTTGAGCGTGGCATAATTTTGACAGGAGGAGGAGCTCTTCTTAAGGGTTTAAATAGGCTTCTTTCGAAAGAGACTGGAGTTCCTGTTTATGTTGCAGATAATCCGCTTCTCTCTGTGGCTGTTGGTGCCGGATTATTTTATGATTATGCCAATAGAATAGATATTAGCAAGAATATTTACAGTTTTATCAATGAATAAGTTATGAATTTTCTTGTCAAATTCAAGAATTTTATCAAAGTACTTTTAGTATTGATAGTTTCTCTTGTTTTTATGATTTATGATTCAAGCAGTATTCAAAAGAGAAGATCTGATAATTTTTTGTTTTTTACTTTTAACTCTTATATTCAAAGCAGAATGCATGGGTTTTTTAGTTTTATTTCCAATGTTTTTAAAACTGTAAATGAATACAAAAATTACAAGGACAAGATAGAATTTTATAAAAAAAGAATACAACAGCTTGAAATAGTCACTCAGAATATACAGTCACTAAGGCAAGAGAATGTTCGTCTTAAAGAGCAATTAAATTTTTATTCGTCAAGTTCTAGCGATTTTATTTCAGCAGAGATTATATATCTAAACTATTCAAACATATCGACTTTAATGGCTATTAATAAAGGATTCAATGATGGGATAGAAAAGGATATGATAGCAGTTGCATATCAAGATGGATTTAGCGGTCTTGTAGGTAAAGTTGTAAAGGTTTATTCTAATACTGCTAAAATTTTGCCTTTGACCAATTATGAAAATTTTGTGTCCGCAAGGATTCAAAGTAGCAGGTTTATAGGTCTTATAGAGGGTAATGGTTATGGTAAAAAACTTGAAATGAATTATGTTAATAGGCTTGCTGAAAAAGATTTAAAGATAGGAGATTCTATTGTTACTGCTGGGTTTAGTGAATATCCAGTTGGCATTTATATTGGAAAGATTACAAATTTTCATATTCTTGACTACAATTCTCTTTTAAAAATAGAAGTAGAGCCAGCTATAGTTTTAGATAAGCTTGAGTATGTTTTTCTTGTTAAAAATAACAAAGAGATTGGTGAATAATGGCAGCATTTTTTACATATTTTATTTCTAGTGCATTTTTAGGTAAAATTTTTCAACACTATTTTGCAACTTATTTTTATTTTTCAATAGATATTTTTTTAATTTTTCTAGTTTTTAATTCTTTAAATTTTATTTTTAATATAGGATTATTATCTAGTATTTTATATGGCCTTCTTATGGATTATTTTACAGGATTACCACTTGGATTTTTTGTTTTTGGATATACAATAATATTTTATTTTAATAATAAAATAAAGTTATTTATGCCTAAAAATATGCTTAGCATGGCAATATTTTTTATTTTTTCAAAAGTTATATTATGGTTTTTAGCTATTGTATTTTATGATTTTATAGATTTAAAATCTTTTAATTATTCAATCTTCAACCTTGATCTTATTGTAAATATAATGTCTATTAACTTTTTATATCCAATTCAAAATTATTTTACTAGAAATTTTTATTCTTTTAAAGAGGATTATTAGTGGGTGTTATAACAAATTTTAGATATAAGTTCGGCATATTTTTTTTAATAGCAATTATGGTGCTTTATTTGGCAATTTTATTTCAAATGCAAATTGGTAAGCATTTATTTTACGACAGAGAAGCCAATGTTTTTTTATCAAGATTGGAAAAAATCAATGCCTCAAGGGGTGAAATTTTAGATTCTAATTCCAATATTTTGGCAAATAATTTAACTATGTTTATTTTAAAGATAAGTTTGCAACAGTATTATAATATGCCTGTTGCTACTAGAATTGAGATGATAGACTTTTTATCAAACACGCTAGGCATTGATAAATCAATTATTTTATCTAAGCTTCAAGAGCCTGGTGGATATCTTAAAGATGTTGAAATAATTGAACTTACTCCAAAGATGTTGTTTAAAATTTCTGAAAAAAAGTTTTATTATCCTGCTCTTTTGTGGACTTATTCTTTTAAGCGCAACTATTTGGTTGACGATTCATATTCACATTCAATCGGTTATGTTGGGCAAATAAATCAAAGAGAGCTTAGAACGTTTTATAATGTTAGTGGGTATGATAATACTTCTACGATTGGAAAGTTGGGCATTGAACAGGTTTATGATAATTACATTAGAGGGCAAGAAGGCTTAATAAAATACAAAGTAGACTCCAAAGAGAGAAGAATAGACGATGGCTCTATTATAAGAAATATGGTACCAGGTAATGATGTTGTGCTTAATATTAATAAAAATATTCAAGATCTTGCCAATAATGCTTTAGGCAAAAGGTATGGTTCTATTGTGGTATTAAAGCCATCAACAGGTGCTGTTCTTGCTCTTCACAATTATCCTTATTATTCTATGAGGGATGTTTACAATAAATATAATAAGGAAGATTACTCTTTTTTAAATAAAGCAATTCAATCTGTTTATCCGCCGGCATCTATTTTTAAATTAGTTGTTGCTGCTGCTATTCTTGAAGAGAGAGTTATAGATAAAGATCGTAAAATTTATTGTCCTGGATATTTTAAAGTTGGAAATAGAATTTTTCATTGTTGGAAGCCTGGTGGTCATGGGTATGTTAATTTAGAAGAGGCGATTGCACATTCTTCTAATGTTTATTTTTATACACTTGGGCTTAAGTATCTTGGGGTTGATAGAATTAGAAAATATGCAAAAGAATTTGGGTTTGGAGAAAAAACAGGAATTGATTTGCCAAATGAAGTAGCTGGTCTTCTTCCTAGTCCTGAGTGGAAAGAAAAAACTTTTAATCAGCCTTGGGTAGGAGGAGATACTGTAAATTTTTCAATAGGTCAAGGGTTTTTGAATGCTACTCCTATGCAGATTGTCAATATGGTTGCTATGATTGCAAATGAAGGTGTTGTATATAAGCCTAGAATTGTAAATAAAATTTTAAAGGGCGGTACGAATAAAGTTATTCTTGAGAATAAACCAGAAATATTAAGAAAGACAAATCTTATTAGTAAAAACACATTTAAACTTCTGAAAAAATATATGAGAAGTGTGGTAACTTATGGTACAGCAAGATATGCAGTTCTTACGAAAGCCGTTAAGGTTGGAGGCAAGACAGGCACTGGTCAAACTGGTATAGATGGTTTTGAAAATAGTTCTTTTGTTGGACTTGCTCCTTATAATGGTTCATCTGATAATCAAATTATTGTTTTTAGTTTGGTTGAGGCAAAGAGTAATGTAGATTGGTGGCCTGCAAAATCTACAGATTTAATAATGCAAGGCATTTTTGCAAATCAAAGTTATGAAGATATTCTTAAAGGTTATAGACCATGGTATATTAGGTAGGTTAATGGTTTTTAGAAAAAATTATGATTATTTAGCTTTGATAAGCTTATTTATAGTTTCTTTTGTTGGTATATTGTTGATTTATTCTAGCGATTATAATATTAGCGGATCTTTAACTAAGAATGAATATATAAAACAAACCTTTTGGGTAATTATTGGATTTTTTCTAATTTTTATAGTGGGTAAATATGATTTAAAATTTGTTTATAGCATAGTATATCCTTTATATTTTTTATTAATATTGGCTTTAATTTTTACTGCATTTTTTGGAATGACTGTAAACGGAGCAAAGTCTTGGATTGGTATATGGAAACTTGGAGGACAGCCTTCTGAATTTGGTAAAGTTATTATTATTTTGACCCTTTCAAAATTTTATACTGAAAAAAAGGGTTATAATGAATTTTTTACCTTTATTGCTGCATTTTTATTAATTTTCCCATCGGTAATTCTTATATTGTTGCAACCTGATTTTGGTACAGCAATAGTATATTTAACCATTTTTATATTTATTTCTTTTTTTGCAGGAATAGATTTGCATTATGTTTTAGCATTTGCGTTGATAGGTTTTTTTTCTTTTGTTTTTGCGATTTTGCCGGTTTGGTATGAATATAGGGTGAATATGGGTAATGTATTTTATCTTATTTTCTCAAATTCTTTTTATTTTAGAATAATAATAGGGGTGCTGCTTTTAATACTTTTGATTTCTGTTTTAGGATTTTTTATTGCTAAGTATGGTTTGAGTATTAAAATAATTTATTTTTATGTATTTTTTGCAAGTTCTATTTTATTGATTTCAATAGTGTTTTCAAAAGTCCTTTCAAAGTTAATGAAGACTTATCAGATTAAACGGTTTTTAGTATTCTTAGATCCAGCTATTGATGCTAAGGGTGCTGGTTGGAATTTAAATCAGGTTAAAATAGCAATTGGTTCTGGCGGTCTTTTGGGTAAAGGATTTTTAAAGGGGCCTTATACCCATGCTAATTATGTGCCTTCTCAAAGCACAGATTTTATTTTCTCTATTCTTGCTGAAGAGTTTGGGTTTTTAGGCGTTAGTACTATTTTAATATTATTTTTTTTTCTTTTTTTTAAATTTTTGATAATAATGAATAAAAGTAAAGATAGATATATGGCCTTAGTAATATCTGGAATTTTGGGACTTTTATTTTTTCATACCTCTTTTAATGTTGGAATGTCTTTAGGAGTTCTTCCGATTACTGGAATTCCTTTCCCTTTTCTCTCTTATGGAGGTTCTTCTACTATTACATTTTTTTTAGCAATGTCTTTTTATTTTAATATTGAATCAATAGTTGCTATGGATTGAGAATTTATTTTCAGTTTTTTGTTTTCTTATCTCTATTTTTTTAGAAAATTTTTTTGTATATTTTAATTTAGTAATTATAAATATTTGAGGTGCGTATTTTTGCGTAAAAGTGATGAATGTGAATTTTAATTTTTTAATAAAAATCGAAAGGCTAAAGGTATTGTTGTGAGCAAAGATTTAGATAAAGAAGATATTCTTTACAAAAAAAGACACTCAATAGCTCATGTTATGGCAGAAGCTGTGCGTGATTTATTCCCAAATACCAAGATTGCAATAGGTCCTCCTATTAAAGATGGTTTTTATTATGATTTTGAATTTAAAAGGCAAATTACAGAAGATTCTCTTTTAGATATAGAAAATAGAATGAGGGAGATTTTAAAGACCGGGAGTTCTTTTGAAAAAGAGGTAATAAGCGTAGAACAGGCTCTTGAAATTTTTAAAGATGAACCTTATAAGATTGATTTGATTAAAAATTTTGATTTACAAAATGAAGTTTCTATTTATAAGAGTCACAATTTTATTGATCTTTGCAGGGGTCCTCATGTTGAGAATATGAATAAAATTGATCCAAAGGCATTTAAGCTTACTAGTATTGCTGGAGCTTATTGGCGAGGCAGTGAAAAAAATCCAATGCTTACCAGAATTTATGGAACTTTATGGAATAATGAAAAAGAGCTAAGATCTTATCTTAATTTGAGAGAGGAAATAAAAAAAAGAGATCATAGAAAGCTTGGAAAAGAGCTTGATTTATTTTCTATTCATGAAGAGATTGGCCCAGGACTTGTTTTTTTTCATCCCAATGGTGCTAAAATAAGAGCTTTAATAGAAGATTTTTGGAGAGAAGAGCACTCTAAAAATGGGTATGATATTCTTTTTACTCCTCATGTTGGTAAATCTTGGCTTTGGCAAACTTCTGGTCATTTAGACTTTTATAAGGACAGTATGTTTGAAAAAATAGAAATGGATAAAAGTGATTATTATCTTAAACCTATGAATTGTCCTTTTCATATTGCAATTTATAATACAGGCAAGCATTCTTATAGAGATTTACCATTTAGATGGGCCGAACTTGGCACTGTATATCGTTATGAAAAGATAGGCGCCTTGCATGGCCTGATGAGAGCTAGAGGATTCACTCAGGATGATGCTCATATTATATGCACTCATTCTCAAGTTGTAGATGAGATTAAAGAAGTTCTTAGGTTTGCTATTTATATGTGGAGTAAATTTGGCTTTAGCAACTTAAAGGCATATCTTTCTACAAAGCCTGACAAGTCTGTTGGAAATGATGCTGATTGGGAAATGTCTTTAAAAGTTCTTGAAGAGACCTTAAGCGATTTTGAAGTTCCTTATGAAATTGACAAAGGGGGAGGTGCTTTTTATGGGCCTAAAATTGATCTTAAGATAGTTGATTCTCTTGAGCGAGAGTGGCAGATGAGTACAATTCAATTTGATTTTAATCTCCCTGAGAGATTTAATATGACTTATACTGCTGAGGATGGTAAAGAAAAAAGACCATTTATGATTCATCGAGCTTTGCTGGGATCTATTGAAAGATTTTTTGGAATTCTTGTAGAGCACTATGGTGGAGCGTTTCCTTTATGGTTGTCTCCTGTTCAAGCAGTAATAATTCCTGTTAATAATATTGTAGAAGGTTATGCTATTAAAGTTTTTAATAAATTTAAAAATGAAGGGATTAGAATAAAACTTGATAATAGTTCCTCAAGAATGAATGCTAAAATTAGAGAATATCAGGCTAAAAAAATATCTTATATGTTCATAATTGGCGAGAGAGAGGCAGCAGAAGAGAGAATATCTATTAGAACAAGAACAAATGAACAAATAAATGGAATTAAACTTGATGAAGCTCTTAAATTTATTTTGCTTAAAATAAGGGATAAGGAGATTTGATAAATTGAATAATTTAATCAAGTTCATTACCCCCAATAAAATAACATTAGCTAGGATTATGCTTTCCTTTATCATATTAATTTTATTTTTTTTGGAAAATGTATTTTTTTCGTATTTGTATTTTGGAATTATTTGGTTTTTAATCATTTTCAATGAATTTACTGATTTTATTGATGGATATCTTGCAAGAAAATATGATCTTGTTAGCAATGTAGGTAAAATTTTAGATCCTTATGCGGATGTTTTGCAGCATTTAACATATTTTGTTTTTTTCTTTTACAAAGGAATAACCCCTTATTATTTTTTCGTAATATTTATTTATCGTGAAATTTCTATTGGGTTTGTTAGAAATTTAATTATTCAGTTTAATGTAGTTCAACAAGCAAATTTTTTGGGAAAATTAAAGTCACTTCTTTATGCTGTTTGCACTTTTGCAAGCCTTTTGTTTTATACTTTAAATCAACTCAACTTTACAGAACCTGTTCAAAATTTTATTAGCTACATTTTTAATTTTGAATTTAAATTTTTATTTATTGTTCAAATGGCGTATGTTTTTGCTGCTTTTTTTGCAATTTTATCATTTTTAGAATATGTGTTAATATTTTTTAATGTAAAGAAATATGAAAATAAATAAGACATTAATTTTGCTATTTTTATTTACAAAACTTTCTTTTATTCAAGCTCAAGTAAGTCAAATATTAACAGAAATTAGTTCCTTAAGTATTTTAAACAAAAATGGGAAAGGAAGTATTTATTTAAAAGTTAACAAATCTTCTGATTATATTTTAAGGTTAGATAAGAGTTCAAATTCCGATTTTGTTTTTAGAATTTATGATATTTCTAATAAAAAATACATAACTGATAAAGTAAAAAGAAGAGATTTTAAAATAAGGTTAGATAAAAATTCTCTTTATGCAATAATATACGTTGGTACTAAAAATGAAAATATAAAGTTTTCGCTTGCAGATTTAGATTTTTCAATTTTAAGTAGCGATTTCCTGAAAGCTAAAACATCTAAGATTGAAAAAGAAGATTTATTTTTTACTTTAAAAGATTTACCTGTTTTAAGTTTAACTACCAAGCTTAAAAAGTATATATTAAGGATTTATAAAGGCAATATTTATATTGCTTATCAGTTAGAAAATAGCGATGACATTAAAGTTGCTGAGTTTATTGAGAATGTTGGTTGGTTTAATCTTGATTCATCTGTTAATGGAAATATTACTAATATAGTTAATTTTGATTTTTCAATTAATTCAAAAGGAAATTTATATATTGCTTTTGTTACGAAATCAGGGTCTGATTTTGCCAGTGAGCTTATAGTTAAAAAATTTAATAGTAGAAAATGGATTGATATTAGTCCTGGTCACATAGAAAATTTTGGATCTTTATTAAATATTAGCATTGATTTAAAAGATAGGTTGTATTTGGCATATTTAAGAGAAATTGGAAGTGAATATAAAATCAATTTAATCTCAAATATGGGCTATGGAAGTATTTGGACCGATGTAATACATGCTTATTTAAGCAAGGGTGATTCTAATGTTAATTCATCAAACATTGGGCTAATATCTGAACCTTTTTTGGGTATTTTTTATAATTATAAGTCAAATAATGAGATTAAATCCGAATTTATTATAAACAATGAGAATGCTTGGGTAAATGCAAATATTCCTTCTGTTTATATGGCTAATTTTATTAAAGGCTTTTTTGATTCTAATTTTAATCAAATAATTATGAGTTTTGTTTCTGAAAATAGGCCCATTGTAAATATTTGTCCCTTGAAAAGCAATAGGTGGATTAATATAAGCCCTAATGTTGAAATGGAAGGTTTAAGTACTGATATTGGGCTTTATAAAAATAATTTGTTTTTAGCCTTTGAAGATAATAATAATGTGAGATTAATTTATTTTAAGAATAAAAATTGGTATTTTTTAAATAAGTTGGAGAATTTTAAAAGTGATGTTACTAGTCCCCAGATTGGAATTTATAGTAATCAAGGGCTTGTAGTCTCTACTTTAAGCTCTAATTCCAATGAATTATTTTTTACTTTGGTTTGCCAATGAGAGTAATTCAGAGTAAGGTCTAGTTTCAAGGTTTTCTTTTAGTCCAAATTGGTTGATTATGTTATCAATTTCTTTTTTTGCCAAGTCTATATCATTTTGATTGTTAATAATTTTTTCTATTTCTAAAAAAAATCCAAGATTTTTTATTTCGTTTATCTCTACATTTAAATTATTGGTTTGATAAATTAAACTTTTTTTTATCTTTTTGTATAGCTTTTTAAATTTAAGCTCTTTTATAAGGATTAAAAAATTGTTAATACTATCTATTTTGAATTCCACCTCTTTATTAATTTCTATAGTATTATTGTTATCTAATATTTTTTTTTTAAATGTAACAATTTTTTCTAGATTATTTAATTTTCTTATTCTTATAATTTTTTTTTGGTTTGAGTAATAGATGTCAGTTTTTATCTCTTCTTTAATAAACTTAAATTTTTTATTTGCCAAATTAACAATTCTTTTTAACTCTTTTGGAGGAATAAATGCTTTTGATTCTATTTCAAACATATATTAAAAATAATGTAATTATGATAATATTTCAATGTTAAAATATTATGCTATATAAGATGGCTTTTTAATAATTTAAACAACTTTTTGTATGATATGTTGAAATTTGAATTTAGCGACAGGTTTTTACTTTTTAGTTATTTTATTTTAATTATGTTTATAGGCTCTCTTTTGTTAATGCTGCCTATTTCCTGGGAAGGTGATGGCAAATTGACATATATTGATGCTCTTTTTACTGCTGTTTCTGCTGTAAGTATTACAGGCCTTATAACGGTTAAAATGGAAGGTTTTTCTACTTTTGGATTTATTTTGATAATGTTGCTAATCCAGCTTGGGGGACTTGGATTTATAAGTATTACTACTTTTTATTTGCTTATACCTAAAAAGAAAATGAATTTAACAGATGCAAGAATAATAAAGCAGTATTCCCTTTCAAATATAGAATATAATCCTATTAGAATTTTAAAAAGCATATTGTTTATA
Source organism: Borreliella mayonii (assembly GCF_001945665.1). NCBI lineage: Bacteria > Pseudomonadati > Spirochaetota > Spirochaetia > Spirochaetales > Borreliaceae > Borreliella > Borreliella mayonii. The sequence goes on from NZ_CP015780.1 coordinate 763,475, forward strand.
ACTTTTTCAATTGAAATGATAGGTTTAATATTAATACTCATTTGTTTTAAACTTAGGGGAGTTAATATTTCGTTCTTAGAGGCTTTATTTACGACAATTTCTGCTTTTTGCAATGCGGGTTTTTCTATGCATTCTGAGAGTATTTATGCATGGCGAGATGTTCCTGAAGCTATAGTTATAGTTTCTATTTTAATAATTTGTGGTGGTCTTGGGTTTATGGTCTATAGAGATGTAAAGAATACTATTAAGAACAAAAAAAAACTGTCACTTCATGCCAAAATAGTTTTTTCTTTAAGTTTTTTTTTAATTATAATTGGTTCAATTTTATTTTTTTTTACAGAGATGCATAAATTAAAAGCTGGTTATTCAATGAGTACTCTAATATTTAATTCAATTTTTTATTCGATTAGCACTAGAACAGCTGGTTTTAATTATCTTGATAATTCTTTAATAAGCGGAAGAACCCAAATAGTTTCTTTGCCATTCATGTTTATTGGTGGCGCACCCGGATCAACTGCAGGAGGAATTAAGATTACAACATTTTTTTTAATTGTATTAGCTGTTTTTAAAAATCAAAACGGCAATGGATATATTATTGGGTCTTACAAGGTTTCAATAGATAGCATAAGATTTGCACTTTTATTTTTTGCAAGAGCTATTTTTATTTTAAGTTTTTCCTTTTTTATGCTTCTTTTTTTTGAGGGAGGATCTGGCAATTGGAAAGTTATTGATTTGGGGTATGAAGTATTTTCTGCCTTTGGAACGGTTGGTCTTTCGGTTGGAGTAACTCAGGATTTGTCATTTTGGGGGAAAGTCATTATAATTTTTACTATGTTTGCAGGACGAATAGGACTTTTTTCAATGGCTGTTTTTGTTTCAAGAAAGTCACGTTTTGAAGAATTTACAAGGCCAAGGCAAGATATTTTGGTTGGTTGAGGCATATGAAAACATTTGTTATTATTGGACTTAGTAATTTGGGAATTCACTTGCTTGAAGATTTAAGCAGACTTGATTGTCAAATTATTATTATAGATACATCTAAAGAGCTTATTGAAGAATATGACGTGATATCTACAGAAAGCTTTGTTGTTGAGCAATTTACTAAAAATGCTTTAAAAAGAATAATTCCTGTAGATACAGATGCTGTTGTTATTGACTTTGATGATGATCTTGGCAAAAGTGCTCTTGTTACTCACTATTGCAATCTTTTGGGTTTGAAGGAAATATGTGTTAAGACAGAAAATAGGGATGATGCTGAAATATTAAAAACGCTTGGCGCAACAAAGATTATATTTCCAAGTAAAGATGCTGCAAGAAGATTAACCCCGTTATTAGTATCTCCGAATCTTTCAACTTACAATATTATTGGGTATGATATTATTGTTGCTGAAACTGTTATTCCCAAAGAATATGTTGGCAAAACTCTTTTTGAAGCTGATCTTAGAAGAGAATGTGGTATTACAGTTATTGCTGTTAGGAATTTAAGTAATTCTAGGTATGAATTTGTTGATGGCGATTATTTTTTTTTAAAAGATGATAAAATTGTAATTTGTGGCAAACCAGATAGTATTGAAAATTTTACAAACAATAAAGATTTAATTAAAGATTTAATTTCAGGCTCTAAAGAGGATGAAAATTTAAATAAAGATGCCGATAAGAAATCGAGATTTTTAGGGATTTTTAATTTTATGAAAATTTTTCAAAAAGAGCGTAAGGATAATTAGGATTTAAGAATGACTAAAATTATTCCTGTAGCAAGTGGCAAAGGCGGTGTTGGAAAAACATCTTTTGTTGCAAATGTTGGTTATAAGCTTTCTAGTTTAGGTAAAACTGTAATACTTGTTGACCTTGATCTTGGTGGCTCTAATCTACATACGTGTTTGGGAGTTAAAAATAAGGGTGTGGGCATTGGTTCTTTTATTAATAAAAGGAATAAAAGTTTTTCAGATTTAGTATGCAAAACATCTTATGATAAGCTTTATCTTATTCCAGGTGATGCTCTTTATACAGGAACAGCTAATCTTCCTTTTTCCATTAAGAAAAAGATTATAGAATCCATTCAAAAAGATCTTATTGCCGATTTTATTTTTTTAGATTTAGGATCTGGAACTTCTTATAATACAATAGATTTCTATTTGGCATCTTATAGTGGTGTAATTGTTACAATACCAGAAACCCCTTCCATACTTAATGCTTATTCTTTTTTAAAGAATGCTCTTTATCGTCTTTTATATTTGGGATTCCCGCAAAAAAGCCCCGAACGGGATTATATTGGTAATTTTTTTAAAGATAAGATTGAAGGGACAAACCTTGGATTTAAAGATTTGATTGTTGGAATTGAGCTTATTTCTTTGAGTTCTTCTTTGAAAGTTAAGAGGATGATGAATAATTTTTATCCTAGAGTTGTGTTAAATAGAATAGAAACTAGCGAAGAGATTGCTATGTGTGAAAATTTAATTAATGTTGTTAAGAATAATATTAATATACCAATAGAGTTTATAGGCTTTGTACCTTTTGCAAAAAGTTTTAGAGAGGCTATTAATAATAGAGTGCCATTTATTGATTTTGAGAAGAATTCAAAGTTGAATAAATATTTTGAATTTATAGCTGGCAATTTAATTAAATCTCCTATTGAAGGGTCTCCTTATATTTACGATGACATATACGATATGATTAAAGATCAAAGTAGATTTATTAGAAAATAATTAGGCTATAATTCTATAAAGGAGTATTTGGTGTATAGAATTAAAAATGAAAATTTAGATTTTAAAATAGATATTTTAGGAGAATGCAAGCAAAACAATCCTTTGATTGATTTTTATGCTAGTGAGGGTTCTTCGCATTTTGTTAATGAAAAAAATAAAATAAAGTTTAGTGTATATAGGAATGAGGATGAGGGAGATAGGTACGAAGATGTTCTTTTAGAGAAAGCCGGACCTAGAGAAAAAATTTATTTTGTGCCCAGACATGTTAAAGCTGCTATTACTACTTGTGGTGGTCTTTGTCCTGGCTTTAACGATGTTATTCGTTCTATTGTGAGAACTTTATGGAAAATTTATGGAGTTCGCAATATTTATGGAGTAAAATTTGGATATCAAGGACTTCTTCCTGAGTCAAATTCATCTTTTATTAATCTTAATCCAGATGTTGTTGATGATATTAATAAATTTGGAGGCACTATTCTTGGCTCTTCAAGGGGTGGCATTAAACCTGTGGAAATAGTTGATACTTTAGAGAGAATGAATATTAATATGATTTTTAACATTGGTGGGGATGGTACTCAAAAGGGGTCTCTTCTTATTGCTGAGGAGATAGAAAAAAGAAATTTAAAAATAGCAGTTGTGGGCATTCCTAAAACTGTAGACAATGATTTTATGTTTGTTCAAAAATCTTTTGGATTTGAGACTGCCGTAGAACAAGCCGTTGCGGCTGTTGCTGGTGCTCATTTTGAAGCTAATAGTGCTTATAATGGCATTGGACTTGTTAAAGTTATGGGAAGAGATTCTGGTTTTATTGCTGCTCATACTGCGCTTTCTTCTAATGATGTTAATTTTTGTTTAATTCCAGAGCTTGATTTTGACATAGAAGGTCCTAATGGGTTTCTTGTCCATCTTGAAAGACGACTTTTAGAAAAAGAAAGCCTAGAAGAGATTCCTCATGCAGTAATATTGATAGCAGAAGGAGCAGGTCAAAAATATTTTGATCATTTCCCTAAAAAGAAAGATGATTCTGGGAATTTGCTTTATGAGGATATTGGGCTTTATATTAAAGACAAAATTACAGAGTATTTTAAAGCAAAAAATATACAATTTACCCTTAAATACATTGATCCTAGCTATATTATTAGAAGTTCGCCCGCTAATGCTAGTGATTCGCTTTATTGTGCTAGGCTTGGGTCAAATGCTGTTCATGCTGCAATGGCTGGTAAGACAAAAATGTTGATTAGTTTGTGGAGTACAAAATTTGTGCATATACCGATTAAGATGGCAGTAATTGACAGGAATAAGGTTAATCCAAATGGTTCTTTTTGGAGAGATGTTCTTTCAAGTACAGGACAACCAATTAATATGAAGAATTAAATTAATTAATTCTTCCTATTTGGCAGCATTTCCAGCAATATTTAATATATCCCAGGTTCTTGAGAATGGTGGAGAATATGAGAAATCCATCATCCCTAATTCTTTTGTTGTAAGTTTTGAATAGATTGCAATTGCTAAAGCATGGATTCTTATTACGGCTCCATTTTTTCCTATTGCTTGTGCTCCAAGGATTATTTTGGTATTCTCCTCATAAATTAATTTAATATAAAGATCTTCTTGGCCTGGATAATAATTTGTATGATTTTTATCCTTTACAAAAATCGTTTTATATTTTATTTGAAGCTTTTTTGCATCTTTTTCTGTAAGTCCTGTTCTGGCAGCTTCTAAGGATAGTATCTTAATTGAAGCTGAGCCCAGTGTGCCTTTAAATGCTACATGATTTCCAGCTAAATTTTCACCAACTATTTTTCCAAGTTTGTTGGCTGTTGTTGCTAGGGGTATGTATTCATTTTTTTTGCTTACTATATTATAAATAGTTGCACAATCTCCTGCAGAAAAAATATTTTTTATACTAGTTTCACCATATTCATTTACAATTATTGCTCCATTTTCAGTAGTTTTAAGCTGGTTTTCTAAAAATTCAGTAGCAGGTTTTATTCCAGTAGCAAGTATAACAACGTCGGCTTGATAAGTATTTTTATTTGTTACTACTCCTTCTACCTTTTTTTCTCCTATTAAACTTTTTACAAACTCATTTGTATGAAGATCAACTTCTTTTTTTATTAGCTCTTCTTCCATTATTGTAACTATTTCTTCGTCAAAGGAATCTGTGAGGATATGTTTGTCTAGTTGAATTAATCTTACATTTTTTCTTTTATTTTTTGCTGCCTCTACCATTTCAATTCCAATGTATCCAGCACCAATTATCACTATATTTTTAATCTCTTCTTTATCCATTAAATTTTTTATTTTTTGACCGTCTTCTAAATTTCTCAGTGTATAAAAATTTTTTAGATTGATATTATTGATTGGCGGAATAATAGGTTTTGCGCCAGTTGCTATCATAAGTTGGTCGTAAGTATTGTTAAAAATACTTCCTGTTTTTTGATTTTTTATTACAATTGTATTGCTTTTTGTATCTACTTTGATAACTTCCTGGTTAGTTTTAACAGAGATTCCAGTTTTTTCAAATTCTTCTTTTGTTCTTGAGATCATTTTATTTGGATTGTCAAAAAATCCCCCCACGAAGTAAGGTAGGCCACAGGTTCCAAAAGATACAATATTTGTTTTTTCATAGATAGTAATGTCTAGCTTTTTGTTTAAGCGGTTTGCTTTAGCTGCGGCACTAGTTCCTGCTGATGTGCCTCCAATAATTATTATTTTCATCATTGTTTTCCTATTTATCTGTTTACAAGCTATTTTTGGTTGTATATATTGTGGTTGAATTGTTTAAGTTGTTTGGCAGATATAACGCCTGCAAGCATTGAACCGCCCACATTAACAGCTGTTCTTCCCATGTCAATTAAAGGTTCAACAGATATTACAAGTCCGACCAATCCCACTGGAAAGTTTATTGCTGAGAGTACCATTAGTGAAGCTGTTGTTGCGCCTCCGCCAGCTCCAGCAGCTCCAAATGAAGTTATTATTATTAATCCAAGAAGTGTGAGTATAAATGAAATATCTGTAGGGTTTATTCCTTGAGTTGGCGCTATCATTATTGCAAGCATAGCAGGATGGAGTGCTGCACAACCATTTTGCCCAATTGATGCTCCAAAGGAGCTTGATAAATTTGCTATTCCTTCGCTTACTCCTAGGTTTTTAGTTTGAATTTCTATATTAATAGGTATAGTTGCTGCACTAGACCTAGATATGAATGCAAATGTTAGTGCTGGAGATATTTTTTTTATAAAAGTAATTGGGTTTAATTTGTTTATTGCAATTAATGTCATATGCATAAGAAATGTAAGACCTATTGCAATGTAGGAAGCAATTACAAATTCCCCAAGCTTTATTATGCTTTTGATTTCGCTGGTTGCTGTAATTTTTGTCATTAGAGCTAATATAGCATAAGGTGTTAGTTTTAAAATTAAAGTTACTATTCCTAATATTATGTCTTGAAGCGTTAATATTATTTTTTTAAAAAATTCTATTGATTCTGGCTTTTTTATAGATGTTTTAAGAGCGGCTATTCCTATGATGGCTGAGAATATAACAACTCCGATTGTTGAGTTTTTTCTAAGTCCTGCTAAATCTTCAAATATATTTTGTGGAATAAGCTCTGTGATTTTTTTTGTGATTGGTGTTTGATTTAATATTTCAAGTCCTTTTTGCAATTTTTCACTTTGTAAAATTTCGCTGGTTCCCGCTTGTAGTCCTTCAGCTGTTAATCCTAATATTAAAGCAGTGAAAATGCCAATTATAGCAGCAATACCCGCTGTAAATACAAGTATTAATATTACAAGTAAGCTCATTTTTCCAACATCTTTACTGTTGGTTAATTTTATTATTGCAGAGATTATTGATGTTATTATTAAGGGGATTATAACCATTTTAAGAAGCCTTATGTATCCATCACCCACAATATTTATCCAATTTATAGTTTCGTTTGTTATAGATGAATTTGTGCCATAAAAATGTTGGATAGTCATTCCAAATGCTATTCCTATTGCTAATGATATAAACACTCTTTTTGTAAAAGAGACATTTTTTCTTTTACAAAGATAAACTATGCTTATTAGAATAAGCATTATTGTAATATTAATTAATGTATATAATATACTTATCTTATCCATTATTACCTCTTGTATAAGCTTAGTGCATTCTTTTTTAAACTTAAGGATATATATTTAAAATTAATTAATTTTGTTTTAAAATTTTTTTAGAATAAGATTCTATTACTTTATCTTCAAAGGTGTCGTTTTTTAAAATTTGATTTGCAATAATTTTTCCCAGCTGAACTCCTTCTTGGTCAAATGAGTTTATATTTAATAAAAATCCCTCAAACATTACTTTATTCTCGTAATGGGAGAGTATTGCTCCTATTGCATAAGGTGTTAATTCTTTTGAATATATTAGTGCAGAAGGCCTCTCGCCTTTAAAATTTTTATTTTTATTATCATTTTCTTTGCCTTTTGAAAATGCTATTATTTGGGCTATTAAATTTGCTTTTAATTTGTCATTGCTTGAGCTATTATCAGATATTACATCTTCTTTAAGTTGTGTTTCATTAAACCCTATGAAATCCATTGGAACTATATCTGTTCCTTGATGAAGCATTTGAAAGAACGAGTGTTGAACATCCGTCCCAATGCCTCCCCAAATTATTCTTACAGTTTTGTAGTTTATTGTTTCGTTAAACCTGTTTACACTTTTTCCATTACTTTCCATTTCAAGTTGTTGTAAGTGAAGATAAAAATTTTTCATTGCTTTAGAATAAGCAATAATGCAGTTGCTACTGTAGTTTAGAACATTTCTTTCATATATGCTAATTAGTGCTGCCAAGAGAGAAGCATTGTCTTTTACGTTTTTGCTTAATGATTTTTTGTCAGCCCTATTGGCTCCCTTTATAATTTCTTTTACAATTTTTTCTGTGAAGCAAAGAGTAAGTAGTGTAAGTCCAACTGCTGATGTTGGGGAAAATCTTCCACCTATTGAATCATGCATGAAAAAATATTCAAGATATCCTTTTTCTTCTAGTGCTAACATACTATCTTTTAATGTTATAATAACCATTTGTTTTTTATATTCTTTTATGCCATTTAATTTTAATTTGTTTATTAAGAATTGCATATTGGCTTTGGTTTCTAATGTATTTCCACTTTTTGATACAATAATAAAAAGCGTTTCATCAACATTAATGCTGCTTAATACTTCTTCTGATTCGTCTGGATCAATGTTTGAAATAAAATAACCGTTCATTAAGGCTAGATTGTGTTTTTTTGCATAATTTTTTATTGAGCTATAAAGAGCTTTTGGGCCTAGGCTGGATCCACCAATTCCTATTTGAACTACATTTTTAAACTTTTTACCATTTGCGCTTTTAATGTTACCAGAATGGATTTGCTTTGCAAAATTATATATTTTTTCAAGTTCTGATTGGAAAAATTCTCTCATATTTTCTTTATTATCTTCTATTACGTCCTTACCAATTTGTCCTCTTGTAAGGTGATGCAGGACTTTTCTATTTTCACTAATATTGATCTTTTCTCCATCAAGTACTTCTTTATATTTTTCTATTAAATTTGCTTCATCGCTTAAATTTTGAAAAATTTTAAGGTGGTTTTCATTAATTTGTTTTGAAGCATAGTTATAATGTACACTATCTCCTTCTATTGTAATGTCGTATTCTTTTATTCTTTTTTCAGTTAATGCCGTTTTGAGCACTTCTGGAGCAATTCCTTCAAGGATTTTAAAATTTTCAAGTTCATTAAGATTTTTGTAATTTATCATAAACTCACCCCTTTGTTATAGTTTAAATTTTTTTATTTTTTCCTTTTACACATGTTTTTGATTTTTAAGATAATAAATTTAAGGAATCTTATTATTATATTGCTTTCAGAATAAATTTTTAAGTAAGCTTCTCCCTCGTTTGCCTCACTTTTTGTAAATGATTTTCTAACATTATTCTCATCAAGTTCAATTTCAAGTAAATTTTTTTTGTTTTCAATTGAGATTACTTTTACTTCAACTTCTTTATAACCGATTTCTTTTAAAGCTTGATATCTTCTAAGTCCTGCTATCAAATTTTTATTTTTATCTATTATTATTGGATAAATTAACCCATGTTTTATAATACTGTTTTTAAGAGTTTCAATGTCTCCTATATTTTTTCTAATTCTTTTTTTTATTTTTATTTGATCAATATCTATTAACATATTCTTTTAATCCAATTGGATATCTTCTCCATTGACGTCTTTATTGTTAATTTTCTCATTTTCATTGTTGTTTAAATTTAATTCTTTTGTGTTTTGTGCTTCTGTGTTTGTTTCATTAACAATGACTTCGTTTTCAATTTCCTTGGTATTTTCAATAGGCATTTCCTGGTTATTATTGTTATTATTTATTAAATCTTGTTGTGAGTTTTTATTTTCTATTTCATTTAAGGGTTCTTTAATGTTCATTTCTATTTCATCTTCATTTTTATTTTCTTCATTGTTATTAATGCTCTCAAGATTATTATTGTTTAGGCTTTCAAGATTATTATCAAGATATTCAAATTCAGGAGTGTCAAAATTTATTTCATCGTTATTATTAATCTCATCAATTCCATATATGTTAAATTCTATTGTATTTTTAAATTCTAGTTTATTTTCATAATATTTTGATTTTTCAACTGGCTGAGTGCCGGAAATAAATAGTTCATTTATTATTTTCTCATCAGCAATTTCTTCTGGTAGCAGGCCTGTTTCTGCTTGCACAGGGATACTAATTATTCCTGCAGGCTTTACAAAAACCTTTTTAGGTAAATTTTTGTGATATTCTGCCATGAATTCTCCCCAACTAGGTCCTGCTAATCCTGTTCCTGTTCCAGATATTCCTAGTGAATATCCTTTTTTGTCAAATCCAACCCAAAATGCTGTTGTTATATAAGGAGAGTATCCTATTGCCCATCCGTCTGCCCAATTTTGTGTTGTTCCCGATTTTCCAGCAATGTCAGATTTAAAATTTTTGAGATTTGTATATCTTTGATTTGCTAAGGTTCCGTATTGAATTGTTGATTTCATCATATCTGTGATGATGTATGCAGTTTGAGGAGACACTATTTGAGTTTGATCTTTGCTTTTTATTTTAGCCAATATGCTTGCTTCTTCATTTGTTATTATTCTTCCAGCTCTGTCTTCAATGTATCTTATTCCATAAGGTTCGATTTTGTTACCACTATTTCCTAAAATTGCAAAGGCTCTTGCCATTTGGATTGGAGAAACTGATATTACACCTAGTGCTAGTGGATAAACTTTTGGAAACGTTTTTTCTATTTCTTTTGGATCTGTTATTCCTAGTAGTTTTGAAGAGTAGCTAATTGCAGAGTCAAAACCTAGTTTGTCTAATATTCTTAATGCTGGAATATTCAAGGACAAGGCTAATGCTTGGCGTGTTAAAACGTTGCCCCTCCATTTGCCACCATAATTTTCTGGAGCATAAACTTCTCCGTTTTTATTTAGAAATGCTACCGGAGAGTCTGAAAACATTGTAGCAGCTGTTATTTTTTTTAGATCAATTGCGGCTGCAAAATATAATGCTTTGAATGCACTTCCAGGTTGGACTTTTGCTTGTGTGGCTCGATTAAATTCATTGTCTTTAGTATGTCCACTTCCTCCAACCATGGCCCTTATTGCTCCAGTTGTTGTATCTATTGCTATCATTGCCCCTTCAGGTTGTGCAATAAGTTTTGGTGTTAATTTATTTTTGATAATATATTCTTTTGTTGCCTTATCTATTTTATCAATTCCAAGTATAGCTCCAAAGCTTGCAATTAGATCAATATTATCTTCGTAAAATTTTCTTTTTCTTAGTTTTTTATATTGTCTTCCATTTATTCTTAAATTTTTAATTCCTAATAAATCTGATATTGCATCTACTACAGGAACAATTTCTGAATTAATAATTATTGTTTCAGATGATCTGTTTAAATTATGCATTGTTCTTGCTTTATTAATCATATCGTTTGTAACTTTATCTGCGTATTTTTGTGCCTCAAGGTCAAGAGTTGAATATATTGAGTATCCATCTTTATATATGTTTGCGCCATCTGGTAAATATTTTAGTATTTTTTGCCTTATATATTCAGAGAAATAAGGAGCTTGGTCTTTTTTGTTTGAAATTGCAGATGTGTCGGCCATTCTAGTCCAATCGTAATTTTGCCAGTATTCATTAAATTCTTTTTCAGCAATTTCAGCTTTGACTATTCCATTTGATACAACTTGGTTTAAAACTGCACGTTGTATTTTTTTTGAAAATTTCGGATTGTAAAGAGGTGAATAAAGTTTTGCATTTGGAAGTTGAATTATCATCATCACGGATTCTGCTGTATTAATTTTATTTACACTTTTGCCAAAAAAGAATTTTGATGCTGCAACTATTCCATAGTTTCCGTTTCCAAAATAAACTTTATTAAGGTACTTCTCTAATATTTCGTATTTTGAGAGTTTTTTTTCAAGTTGGATTGCCCACCATATTTCATGTAATTTTCTCAAGATAGATCTTCTTGCTTGATTTGTGTAGAGAAGCTTTGCAAGTTGTTGAGTTAATGTGCTGCCGCCTGAAAAATATCTACCAAGAACAATATTAAATGCAGCTCTAAATATCCCTATCAAAGAAAAACCTCGATGAGAAAAAAACCCAATATCTTCTCGTATTAAAAGCGTATTAATTAGATTGTCAGGCATTTTTCTCAAAGGCATTAATTCTCTATTCTCATCAGATATAAATTGAGTTATTTGTTTCCCATTAATATCTAAAAGCCTTGAAGGAACTGCTGGGTTTACATATCCAAAATTTTTATCTTTTTGTATGTTTATAGTCTTAGATACTGCTAATGATAGTGTGATAATAGAAAAGCTAACTGCGAAATATGTTAAATAAATAAGCAGTTTATGTGTATTTATTTTTTTAAAATTAGGGCTATTTAATTTCATACTTTTTACTAAGTATACTATAAGTGTATAAGAATTAATAATGTTATAAGTTGATTGTTATAGTGTAAAATTATTGTTATAATCTTACACTATGTAAGCAGCATTTTTTAAGTTTTGCTAATTAAACAAATGTTGTGAAGGGTGGGTGATGGTATGTCTTTGACTTTAATACTAGATTTATTGATTGTTGATTAAGCATTTTTACAGGTCAATTGTTTTAAATTTTTATTGGTGTAAAACTGTTTAAAACAGTTTTAAGCGTTGTTTAGTATTTTTATTTTTTATATTAAAAAAGGAGAAAGGAGAGGTTTATGCTTTTATCTAGAAAAATAAGAGATTACGGGGCTAAGTATAAGGGCAAAGAGATTAAAATGAGCACAGAGATAAATAGTTTTTTAAATCTTCGCAATACTATTGAGATGAGGATAAGCTCTTATACTGTTTTTGGAGTAATTTATTCTATTTCTATGGATTCTCTTAAGCTTATTTTTCAAGAAGATACTGTATTGCCTGCTTTGGCTAAAAATAAAAATTTAGGTTCTATTCAACTTAAAAAAAATTTAGATTCTAAGAGTAGTGCTGCTTTTTTTCCCTTTTTATCTGTGAAACTATTAAGTGCTTCTTCTTATTCTTCTCAGAATAAAGAATACAATTTATTAACATTAGAATTTTTATCTCCTGCGCCAGAAGAGATTGCTATTAAAGTTGGAAAGCTTCTTGATTTAAAACTTGGGCAAAATCAGAGAATTCATGAGAGAATTATTGTCGATAAAGATTCTATTAGAAAGCTAAAAATTGATTCTGATAAAGCTTTTATCAATTTTAATGGGTCAAAACATAAATGCTTAATAAAAGATTTATCTTATGGGGGCGCTTTAGTAATTTCTTCTTTTGATTATAGAGATGTCGAGGAAGATGTAATTGATTTGATTTTTAGTTTTGAATTTATGGATGAAGAAATTTTTATTGAGGGTAAATCAAAAAGTTTAAGTGTTATTCAGACGCCCAATGGGAAGGTTTTTGCGCTTGGTATTGCTTTTGATGAAGACAAAATACCGCTTGAGTATACTATGTTAATTCATGATTATTTCAATTAATCAAAAGATTGAAATTTTTCTTATGTGATTATTCGAAAATTTGCTCGCAATATTTAGCTTGAGTCTTTGTTGGTTATATTTGCTGGTTTTATTGGGTGAAGTATTGCATTATGGTTTTAGACTTTTACTTTACATTGTTTTATTAATGAATGTTTATGCTTTTAAAATTTTTAAGTAATAATTTGACATCATTTTTTGTTAATGAATCTATTCGAACTGGCTTTTCTGATTCTATTGTTTATTGAGTATCCAAGTTCTTCATCTTTTAAGAACTCACTAAGGATTTGTTTGTAGTTGTTTTCAGAATTTACCAGCTCTTTGTAAAGATTTTGTGCATACTCTTCAAGAGTATTAAATACTGTAATATTTTTTTTATCCCATAAAAAATTAAATAAATAGGATTTTAGAGTAGCTTTTGTGATAAGTATTTTTGTATCTTTGTTTAAATATCTTCTTATGTTATCTTGACTTTTAAATAAATAGACGGGAATTTTTGGTTTGTAATGTTCTATTATGTTCCCGGGTGATTTTTCTAGTTCTATTTTTGTTTCTGCATAATTTACTGTATATTTACCTTGAAGTTCATTTTCTATCATTTTTTTTGTTATTGCACCCGGCCTTAATATTAGTACGTTATCTTTTAGGTCAAATCCAATCACGGTTGATTCGATTCCAATATTAAAGTCTTTATTCTCTTCTGTTTTTATTATTCCTTTTACAAGTCCATTTAATTCTTTTAAGGCCATTTCGAAATTTGTTGAGCTTGGTCTTTTTGATATATTTGCAGATGGTGCTACTATAGGGACTTTAGATGCTTTGATTAAGCTTAAAGCTGTTTTGTTTGCAGGAATTCTTATTGCCACTGTATCTAGGTTGCCACTTACAAATCTAGATATTTTTATTGATTTTTTAAGAACATAAGTTAAAGGGCCCGGACTAAATTTTTTGATTAACATAAGAGCACTTTTGGGAATATATTCTGATAAGTCTTTTATTTTTTTTACTGTATCAACGTGCACTATTAAAGGATTGTTAATAGGCCTTTTTTTTACTAAAAAAATCATTTTTACGGCATCCTCATTGTAAGCATTTGCGCCAATTCCGTAAACTGTTTCTGTTGGGAATACAACAAGCTCTCCCATTTTAATAAGTTTTGCTGCTTTTTGTATTTGGCTACTGCGAATTATTTTTGTTGATATCATTTTTTAGACTTTTTTCTTTTTATAATTAAATCAAAAAAAATGTAAATAAGCAATTTGCAAGTTTAATTGTTTATTGAAATATGTTTTTATATTATAATAAACATTATGAGAATTTTGATTGATGTCATCTTAAGAGATAATAGAAAATTTGTTTTTCTCTTTGTATTTTTTTTTATTGCTTCTCATGTAAATTCTGCTACAGTAGGACTTGCTTCATGGTATGGCGAGGCTTTCCACGGTAAAATTACTGCTAATGGCGAAAAATTTGATATGATGGCTCTTACTGCTGCTCACAAAGAATTGCCCTTTAATACTACTGTAAGGGTTACAAATCTTTTAAATAATAGATCAGTTGTTGTAAGAATTAATGATAGAGGTCCTTTTAGGAAGGATAGAATAATCGATTTATCAAAACATGCCGCTGAGAAGCTTGATTTTTTGGGAATAGGGGTTGCTCCTGTAAAAATTGAAGTAATTAGTGCGAATGAAAAAAGACCTTCTGTATCAAAATCTAGCAACTTTAAAAAAACATTTAATACTTCTGAGGTTAAAGAAGAAAAAAAAACAAAGCAATCAGAAGGGAATATTTCTGTTGAAAATAAATCTTCAGATTTGTCAGCAGATTATTCAGTTTCTGCTGACAAAGAAGCAGATTTTTACATACAAGTTGGATCTTATAAAAAAAAAGATTATGCTGATAGGACTTATCGAATATTAAAAAAAGCGGGTCTTTTTGTTGTAGTAAATTCTCACGGGCCGTTTTATACTGTTTTTATTCCCACTAATGCTGATGATGTTCAAAGAAATATAGAGCTTATTAAATCTACTGGATATAAAGATACTTTGATAAGAAAAACAAAGGTTCCAGGCGAGAGTCTTGTTATGGATTGATTTTTTAAATTATTTTTTTTATTAAAATTATTTATTGACTTTTTTAAATTTTATGATTATATCCTTTATTGTCAATTCCTTTGTGGTATTTTTTTATTTTAAAAATTGCAATATTCTTTTTAGAAATCTAAATTTATTAGGCGACTGTTTTACTTTTCTTAAATTTGTATTTTATTATTATATAGTTATTTTATGAACTTTTTATTTGATATTCCTCTTCCAATTATGATTTTAGCTCCGATGGAAGACGTTACCGATACTGTTTTTAGAAATTTAATTCATTTAATAGGATCTGAAGAAGGAGAACCTCATATTTATTTTACCGAATTTATTTCTACAAAAGGAATTTTAAATGGATCAAAACAATCCATTCAACATATTTTTTTAAAACCCAACGAACTTAATAGGCCTTTAATTGCTCAAATTTGGGGCAATGTTCCTGAGCAATTTTATAGAGCAATAGAAATGTTGGGAGGTATGGGGTTTTGGGGAATTGATATTAATATGGGTTGTCCTAAGAATAAAATAATTAAAAAAGGAGTTTGTTCAGCTTTAATTAATAATAAATCTTTGGCTAAAGAGATAATTCTTGCAAGCAAAGAAGCTTGTGTGAGATTTAATTTGCCTCTTAGTGTTAAGACCCGGCACGGATTTTCATATCCAGAAGTTAATGATTGGCTAGGGTTTTTGTTAGGCCTTGGAATTGATATGTTAACGGTTTATCCAAGGCTTGCTGTTAATCAGAGCAAAGGTCCTGTTAATTTTGATATTTTTTATGAACTTGTTAAATTGCGAAATAATCTTAGTCCTTCTACTCTGATTATTGGCAATGGAGATGTTTTGAGCCTCAGGGATGCTAGATATTATGTTGATAAATATTTAATTGATGGGATTATGTTTGGTCGTGGAATTTTTAATAATTTAAATTTATTTAAGCCCTCTTCAAAACACTTTTTAGATAGTAATTTAAATTTTAGGTTAAATATATTAAAATTCCATATAAAGGATTTCCATGCTACTTGGGGACTTGGAAAAGATTTTAATAAACTTAAAAAATATTTTAAGATATATTTTACTGAAAATGAAAGACAGAGTAAATATTTCTCAAATCTTATAAATTCAAAAACTTATGAAGAGCTTTTTGAAAATTTAAAAGTTATTGACATGGTAGGAGATTTTTAAACGATGAATTGTAGACCTTTTGAAAAATATGATCCTAAGGCATTTGAAGATGAAATTTACATTAAGTGGCTTAAAAATAATGTTTTTTTACCAGATAATTCTTTATTTGAAAAATTTAGTATGGTTGCGCCTCCTCCTAATGTCACTGGTGTATTGCATATGGGGCATGCTCTTAATTTTGTTTTGCAAGATGTTCTTGTTAGGTATAAAAGAATGAAAGGTCACAATACTTTATGGCTTTTTGGCACAGATCATGCAGGAATAGCAACTCAGGCTGTTTTTGAAAGGCATCTTAAAAAGATTGGTAAAAGCAAGGATGATTTTAAAAGAGAAGAGCTTGTTCAAGAAATTTTTAAATTAAAAGATAGGCATAGATGTATAATTGTTAATCAGATAAACAAACTTGGGGCGTCTTATGATCACTCAAGAGAAAGATTTACTCTTGATGAGAGTCTTTGTAAGGCTGTTAACAAGGTTTTTAAGGACTTATATTCTAAAGGGTTGATTTATAGGGGCGAGTATCTTGTTAATCTTGATCCTGGATCTGGGAGTGTTGTTAGCGACGAAGAGATTGAATATAAAGAAGTTGATGGCAAGCTTTATTTTGTTAAGTATTTTATTGATGGCTCTTCTTTTATTGAGATTGCAACAACTAGGCCTGAGACAATGTTTGGGGATACTGCTATTGCTGTTAATCCCAATGATGAGAGATATAAGTCTTTAGTTGGCAAAGAGGCTACAATTCCTTTGACAACTAAAAAGATAAAAATTATTGCAGATTTTTATGTTGACAGCGCTTTTGGCACTGGTGCTTTGAAAGTTACTCCTGCGCACGATCCTAATGATTTTGAAATTTCAAAAAGACACAATACTCCCAAGGTCAATATTTTAACTCAAGATGGAAAACTTAATAAAAATGTTCCTTTACAATACCAAGGATTAAGTGTGAAGGATGCGAGATTTAAAATTGAGGCAGAATTAAAGGAAAAAGGCTTTTTGCAGGATGTTAAGAAGTATAAGCAACAGGTTGGGCATTGTTATCGGTCAGGTGAGATTATTGAACCTTATTTGTCTACTCAGTGGTTTGTGAGAATGAAGCCTTTGGCGGACAAAGCTTTAAAGGCTTTAGAGAATGGAGAATTAAGGTTTTACCCTAAAAAGTGGGAAAATACATATAAATATTGGTTGTCAAATATTAGAGATTGGTGTATATCAAGACAGCTTGTTTGGGGGCATAGAATACCGGTTTGGTACAATGTTGATACATCTGAACTTATTGTTAGTGATACTGATCCTTCTTTAGATGAAAAGAATGTGGGCAAAAGGTTTGTTCAAGATCCAGATGTTCTTGATACTTGGTTTTCTTCTTGGATATGGCCTTTTTCTTCGCTTGGATGGCCCAATATTACTGTTGATTTTAAAAATTATTACCCAACAAATACCTTAATAACAGCTTACGATATAATATTTTTTTGGGTTGCAAGAATGGTGATGGCAGGATTAGAATTTACAGGGCAAATTCCTTTTAAAGATGTTTATATTACCCCTCTTTTGCGTGACAAACAAGGCAAAAAAATGTCAAAGTCCTTGGGCAATGGGATAGATCCTCTTGATATTATTCATGAGTATGGAAGTGATTCTTTGAGGTTTACTTTATCTTTTTTGTCTGTTCAAGGCCAAGATTTAAATATTGACTCTAAAGATTTTATGTTTGGCGCTAAGTTTGCAAACAAAGTTTTTAATGCTTCTAAATTTATTCTTTTAAATTTAAAAAATAGAGAAATATTAAATGATTTGAAATTTAACGACATTGACAAATGGTTGCTTACAAGCTTAAATTCAACCATTCTTGGTGTAGAGTCTTCTTTTGCAAATTATAAATACAATGAAGCTTCAAAATTCGTTTATGAGTTTTTTTGGAATGATTTTTGTGATTGGTATATTGAAATTAGCAAAATTGATTTAAATAGTGAAAATATTGATATTCAAAATATGGCTATTTCTAAGTTGCTATTTTTTCTTAAAAAAGCATTGTTAATTTTACATCCGTTTATTCCTTTTGTTACAGAAAAAATTTATTCCGAATTTTCAAAAAAGGGAGATATTTTAGCCTTAAATGAATATCCAAGTTTTGATATTGCTAATAATTTTCAAAAAGAATTTGAAAGTTTTAAAGTATTGAAAACTTTCATTATAGCTATTAGAACACTTAAGAGCGAATTTAATATACCTGCTAGCATTGAAATTGATGTTGCTTTGAAGTTTGATGCTGATTTTAAATATGAGGAGTACTTTAAGACTAATGAAAGTATTGTAAAAAAAATGATTAATTTTAAAAATATATTTTACAATGAAAATTGTGATGGCATGCTTGGTGTAGCTGCAGTTGGTTTTGAAATTTATGCCGATGTTAAGTCATTGATAGATAAAACTAAAGAGTTGGTAAGGCTTGAAAAACAGCTTGAAAAGTACAAAATGCTTAAGATTTCTGTTTCAAAGAAACTTGAAAATAAAAATTTTTTAATGAATGCTCCTAAGGAAATTATTGAATCTGAAAAATTAAAATTTGTAGAATTTTCTTCTTTAATTAATAAAATAAATAGTTATATTATTAATTTAAAAAATTTGTAAAAAAAAGTTGAAAAATTATTATGTAATTGAATTGGTTATAGGTAACTTTTTGGCAAAATGCTATTTCTAATAGCATTTTAAACTTTTAATCGTCATTTAATATTTGAGAAGATAAGAAGTTTGGATCTTGTAGTTTCATGAAACTGTTTATTATTGTTGATACATCTTCTTCTTTAATATAAATTGATGGAAACGTTTTTCTTTGATCAAAGAGAAAATTGAAATCAAGAATTAAATAAATTTGATTGCTTTTGCAAGTTGCGCTCAGCTTTAATTCAAAATCATCATCGTCTTTGTACCGTTTATAGGGATTTTCTTTAATCATTTTTGTTTCTAATAATATAATTTCATTTTCTTTAATGCTTTTTGGTCTATTATTAAATAAGCTTAGACTTTTGATTATATTGCTAGTATTTAAAAGATTGAAAAAGCTGAAATTTCTTCTATATCCGCTTTCTTTTAGGATAAGCTTAACTTCTGAATCGTGATCTTTAATGTATGGTCCGTTATGTTCAATTTCAATAATGCCTTCAAGGCTTGCATTATTTAGAACCTTGGAATATTTTTCTTTTTTTATTAGTATATCTTGTATAAAGAACAAATCTTTGATTGTGTCTTTTGCAAAAACATAATTATTAGATATTGAAAAGATTAAGACTATAACAAATTTTTTTCTTGTCATTAAAATTCTCCTTTAGTTATTTGATAGTATATCATATTTGTTTGTCTTGTTTTTTAACGGTTTATTTTAAAAGCAAATTTTCAATTTTTTTGAGCTTTTATCATATGTCTTTTATTTCCAAATCCTTTTTCTATGTGAATGTGTTTGAAATTAGCAAGTTTTAAGCCATCTTTTACAATTCTTGCAGAGGAAAATGTTGAAAGCTTGCATTCTGAATTGCTTTTCTTAGAAATTAAATTAAATATTTCGTTGCTCCACATTTCAGGATTTTTTTTAGGATTAAATCCATCTAAAAACCAGTATTCTACATTTTTAGGAATTTCTTTGATTTTTATTTTAGCGTTTCCAATTAAAATTTTTAAATTGACATTTTCCGTTATTTTTAGTTTTAAATTTTTTTTGGGAATTTTAGGGTAATGTTTTAACATTAATTTAAAATAAGGGGCTTCTTCAACGAAAAACTTTGAAATTTGCATTATTGTTTTTTTTTCGAGTGGAAATTTTTCTATAGAATAATAATTAATTTTTGAGGTTATGTTGTTTTCTTTTATGAATTTTAAAAGACATATAAAGTTTAATCCTGTTCCAAATCCCAACTCTGCTATTAAAAGATTTTCTTTTGTTTTTAATTCTAAGTCTAGATTACAACCTTTAATAAATGTATAAAAACTCTCTTCAATTCCATGCTTTGGATTGTAATAGATGTCATCGAATTTACTTGAATATATAGTTTTATCTTTAAAAGTTGGCTTTTTCATTTAATTTCATTTTTTCAAGCTTACAACATTTTGTAAGCTTGAAATTTTTAATTTGATTGATCAGAATAATAAGTTTTTATGTATAAATTTGTGATTTTTATTAAATATTGCAAGTTTTAATAAAAAGTTTGACTTATAAATATTTGCAAATTCTTCTTTTAAAAAAACAAAACTTTCTATCATTTCTGCTTTCTCTTTAAGTTATGGCAACTTTTTTATTCATGCTGTAACTCGAGCATTATTTTTCAATAATCTTTATAAAATATTTTTTATAAAGATTAAAGCTAAGTAGCTAAACTTAGCTTTTTACTCTTCTATTATTGCAACTATTTCTTTTGCTTTTAGTATTAAATGTTCTTTATTCTCGATTTTTACAGCAGCTCCTGCATACTTTTCATAAAGTACAGTGTCGCCAACTTTTACAGTGATTTCTTCTTTGTTAGAACCAACGGCTATAACTGTCCCAATATTTGTTTTTTCTTTTGCATTTTCTGGTATGTAAAGTCCTGAGATTGTTTTACTCTCAGCTTCTTTGATTTTTATTAAAACTCTATCAGCTAACGGCTTAATATTCTTCATTTCAAACATCTCCTTATGTTAATAATATTAAATATACGAAAAAATTTAGAGTTGAGTCAATATATTTATATGGTGCTTGAAAATTAAATTAATTTTCAAGATAATTTTGTTATTAGAATATCAATTTTAGGCAGGGTAATGGTTTGATAACTGTAAGTAATTTAGAAGTTGCATTTGGAGAGAGAGTTTTATTCAAAGACGTAAATATTAAATTTTCTCCTGGAAATTGTTATGGAATAATTGGTGCTAATGGGGCAGGAAAAAGCACTTTTTTAAAAGTATTAGGGGGAATGATTGAAGCTAGTAAGGGTGAAATATCTATCCCTAAAAATCAAAGATTAGCAGCCCTTGAACAAGATCAATTTGCCTATGATGCATATAAGGTTATAGATACTGTTATTATGGGGCACAAAAGACTTTATTCTGTTCAAAAAGAAAAAGATGAAATTTATAATAAGCCTGATTTTACCGATGCGGATGGGATTAGAGCCGGTGAGCTTGAAGCAGAATTTTCAGAGCTTGGAGGATACGAGGCTGAATCTGCTGCAGCAGTTCTTCTTAAGGGTCTTGGAATAGATGAGTTAATTCATAATAATTTAATGGGTGATATTGAAGGGTCTTTAAAGGTTAGAGTTCTTTTAGCTCAAGCGCTTTTTGGCGAGCCTGACATATTGCTTCTTGATGAGCCTACCAATAACCTTGATCTACAATCTATTAAATGGTTAGAAGAGTTTTTGATTAATTTTGAAAATACAGTTATTGTTGTATCTCACGATAGACATTTTTTAAATCAAGTTTGTACTCATATTGTTGACATTGATTATGGAAAGATTCAAGTATATCTTGGAAATTATGATTTTTGGTATGAAACAAGTCAGATTTTAAATAAGCAACTAAAAGATGCTAAAAAGCGATCTGAAGATAAAATTGCCGAACTTAAGACATTTATTCAAAGATTTTCTAGTAATGCATCTAAGTCTAGACAAGCAACATCAAGGAAAAAGTTAATTGAAAAAATAAAGGTTGAAGATTTGAAGCCTTCTTCAAGAAAGTTTCCTTATGTTAATTTCAAAAGCGAAAGAGAACTTGGCAAGAATGTTCTTACAATTAAAAATTTAATAAAAGAATTTGAAGGGAATTTAATTTTAAATAAATTTAGTATTATTATTGAACCCCAACAAAAAATTGTTTTTTTGGGAAATCCCATGTTTGCAACTTTTTTGTTTGATATCATTACAAATGAAGATAAAAATTATAAAGGTCATTATGAATGGGGATCTACCGTTAATTTTTCATATTTTAATAAAGATAATGGAAAATATTTTGATTTAGATTTGAATTTAATTGATTGGTTGCGTCAGTATTCAAAAGAACAAGATGAAACTTATATTAGAGGATTTTTAGGTCGAATGCTTTTTAGTCAAGATGAAGCTTTAAAAAAGGTAAATGTTCTCTCAGGAGGAGAAAAAGTAAGATGCATGCTTGCTAAGGCTATGCTTAGCGGAGCTAATGTTTTAATACTAGACCAGCCCACAAATCACTTAGATCTTGAAGCAATTACATCTTTAAATGCTGGGCTTAAAGAGTTTAAAGGAGTTGTTCTTTTTACATCACATGATCATCAATTTATAGATACTGTTGCTAATAGAATTATTGAGTTTACTCCCAACGGAATAATTGATCGATATATGACTTTTCCCGAGTATGTTGATGATACTAAGATTAGAGACCTGAGAAATAATCTTTATGGCAATAATGCTGGTTTTAGGCTTTAGTGGTAGTTTTTAGAAGCCCAAAAGGTTTTTTATTTTGAGAGGTCTACTTTTTATATTTGTGTTTTCAGCTTCTTTTTTAAGGCTTTATTCTGGTATTAATTTATATTTTCAAAAAGCATTAACTGGTAAAGTTGCAGGCAATCCAATTATTGATGAAAAACGTGATACTATTACGGTTTTAACAAAAGACAGATGGTTAACTACTTATACAATGTCATTTGAGAAAAGATATTCTTATAGACTAAATAGAATGCCATATCCTTATCTTTTGAAAGATTTTGATAATGGGTATTATGTTGTTACAGTTAGAAATGAAGTTCAAAAGATCAGAAGAGGAAAGCTTGTTTGGAAATATAAGCTTGATTTTTCACCTTTGAGTGCTCCTGCCATAGGGAATGATAGCATTTTAGTTCCCCTTGTTAATGAAAAGGTCGTTTCTATTGATTTAAGTAGTGGAGAAAAAATGTTTGAGGTTGATATAGGTGGCAGACCTACTACTTCTCCTGTAGTTTTTGATAATGGTGATTTTTGTATTGCAAGTGAAAATGATGAAATATTTTTGTTTGATTCTTTGGGCAATAAGAAGTGGTTTTCCAAGCTAGTTGCTTTCCCTTTTTTGTTAATGATAAATACAAAAAAAGATGTAGTTGTTGGGCATAAGTCAGGCCATATTGTTGCTTATGGGAGAGATTTTGGGGAGGTTGTTAGTTCTATTAAGTTAGATTTTCCTATTAATTTTTTGTTTGAAAAGTTTAATGGTGAATATGTAGCAATTTCAAGTGTTGGCATGTTTTTTGATTTGAATAGAAACTTTAAGCTTAAATTCAAAAAAAAAATGAACTTTGAGATTGATAAAGCTGTTCTTTATAATAATAGAAATCTTTTAATTTCAACCAAATCAAATGGAGTTTTGTCTTTCAAGGAAGATTTTGATATATCTTTTTCAGATGCTAAACTTAAGGATTTGTCAGGACTTAGTGCTAATTCAGGTATTATTGTCTTAGGGGGAGATGATTGGGTTCTTAGCACTTATTATTACGAATACGACAAAGAGCTTGATGTTAGCGTTTGGAACCATTTTGGAGGTAATAAATATAATCAAGGCAGAATAGATTTAAAAGAAAAACGTTTTGTGGATTATGATAAAAATTATTTACTTCTTGAAGAGATCCTTAATTCTAATTATAGTGATGTTTCTTATAATAAATTTTTGGAGATTTTGGATTGTCTTGCAGCTGAACATGAAAATTTTCCTACAAAATATTTAAATTTATATGAAAAAGCTTTTAATGTGTGGCTTTTATCAGAAAAGAGGTTTGATAGAATTGCTTCAAGGGGCAAGCTTTATAGATATTTTGTATATGTTAATGATGAAGCTTCGATTAAGAGTTTTATTAATTTGGCAATTAGAGAGAGAGATATTAATAATATAATTACCATAGTCCAAACTATTACTAAATTTGAAAGTTATTATGGGCAAGATTGTATTATATACAATTACATCCAAAATATAGTGTTAAATTATCAAGGCAATTTAGAAATAGCTTATTCTGTGATTTTAAATTTGAGAAATATAATTTTAAATTCAACAGCCGAACTTCTTAAACTTTGTAAGCATAAGTATATAAAGTTATTAATGTTTATGAGGCGGCAAAATTTTTCTGAAAATATTAACAAGTACATTAATGAAATTATTTCAAGCATTCAAGATATTTCGGGCACGCAAGATTGAATTAGCTGTTTTGCATATAAATCCGATTGTGTTAAAATTAGGTTTAAATTGGTGAATTTAGTTGGTAAGGTAGATTATAATTAAATTTATAGGAGAATTTCTTTTATGAAAAAAATGTTACTAATCTTTAGTTTTTTCCTTATTTTTTTGAATGGATTTCCTCTTAATGCAAGGGAAGTTGATAAGAAAAAATTAAAGGACTTTGTTAATATGGATCTTGAGTTTGTAAATTATAAAGGTCCTTATGATTCTACAAATACATATGAACAAATAGTGGGTATTGGGGAGTTTTTAGCAAGACCGTTGACCAATTCCAATAGCAACTCAAGTTATTATGGTAAATATTTTATTAATAGATTTATTGATGATCAAGATAAAAAAGCAAGTGTTGATGTTTTTTCTATTGGCAGTAAGTCAGAGCTTGACAGTATATTGAATTTAAGAAGAATTCTTACAGGGTATTTAATAAAGTCTTTTGATTATGATAGGTCTAGCGCAGAATTAATTGCTAAGGTTATTACAATATATAATGCTGTTTATAGAGGAGATTTGGATTATTATAAAGGGTTTTATATTGAGACTGCTTTGAAGTCTTTAACTAAAGAAAATGCAGGTCTTTCTAGGGTGTATAGTCAGTGGGCTGGAAAGACTCAAATATTTATTCCTCTTAAAAAAGATATTTTATCTGGAAATATTGAGTCTGACATTGATATTGACAGTTTGGTTACAGACAAGGTGGTATCAGCTCTTTTAAGTGAAAATGAAGCAGGTGTTAACTTTGCAAGAGATATTACAGACATTCAAGGTGAAACTCATAAAGCAGATCAAGATAAAATTGATATTGAATTAGATAATATTCATGAAAGTGATTCTAATATAACAGAAACTATTGAAAATTTAAGGGATCAGCTTGAAAAAGCTACAGATGAAGAGCATAAAAAGAAGATTGAAAGTCAGGTTGATGCTAAAAAGAAACAAAAAGAAGAACTGGATAAAAAGGCAATCAATCTTGATAAAGCTCAGCAAAAATTAGATTCTGCTGAAGATAATTTAGATGTTCAAAGAGATACTGTTAGAGAAAAAATTCAAGAGGATATTAACGAGATTAATAAGGAAAAGAATTTACCAAAGCCTGGTGATGTAAGTTCTCCTAAGGTTGATAAGCAGCTGCAGATAAAAGAGAGTCTAGAAGATTTGCAGGAGCAGCTTAAAGAAACTAGTAATGAAAATCAAAAAAGAGAAATTGAAAAGCAAATTCAAAAAAGAGAAATTGAAAAGCAAATTGAAATCAAAAAAAGTGACGAAGAACTTTTAAAAAGTAAAGATGATAAAGCATTAGATCTTGATCTAGAATTAAATTCTAAAGCTTCTAGTAAAGAAGAAAGTAAAGGCAAGGAGGAAAAAATAATCAAAGGTAAATCACGGGCAAACTTAGGCGATTTAAATAATGATAAAAATCTTATGATGCTAGAAGATCAAAAATTACCTGAAGATAAAAAATTAGATAGTAAAAAGGAATTTAAGCCCGTTTCTGAGGTTAAGGAATTAGATGAGATTTCCAAGCCTAACAACAATAAGATTAATGAATCATCACCGTTAGATAGGCCTTCTTATAATGACATTGATTCAAAAGTTGAGGCAGATAATAAAGATGTTAATTTGCAAAAGACCAAGCTTCAAGTTAAAGATCAAGCCACTTCTTTGAATAAAGATTTGACTACTATGTCTATAGATTTCAGTAGTCCTGTATTTTTAGAGGTTATTGATCCAATTACAAATTTAGGAACACTTCAACTTATTGATTTAAATACTGGTGTTAGGCTTAAAGAAAGTAGTCAGCAAGGCATTCAGCGGTATGGAATTTATGAACGTGAAAAAGATTTGGTTGTTATTAAAATGGATTCAGGAAAAGCTAAGCTTCAGATACTCAATAAACTTGAAAATTTAAAAGTGGTATCAGAGTCTAGTTTTGAGATTAATAAAAATTCATCTCTTTATGTTGACTCTAAAATGATTTTAGTAGCTGTTAAGGATAAGAATAGTAGCAATTCTTGGAGATTGGCTAAATTTTCTCCTAAAAATTTAGATGAGTTTATTCTTTCAGAGAATAAAATTTTGCCTTTTACTAGTTTTTCTGTGAGAAAAAATTTTATTTATTTGCAAGATGAGTCTAAAAGTCTAGTTATTTTAGATTTAAATACTTTAAAGAAAGTTAAATAACTTTACAGTTTGATTAAATTTGTATAAATTGTTAAAAAACTAAAAAAGCTAAAAACAAAAGTTTTTAGCTTTTTTAATATTTTTTCGGGATGGTGGGATTCGAACTCACGATCCCCTGCTCCCAAAGCAGGTGCCTTAGCCACTAGGCCACATCCCGAATGAAGCGCACCAATTAGGACTCGAACCTAAAACCTACAGATTAGAAGTCTGTTGCTCTATCCAATTGAGCTATTGGTGCATTTTAAATTCTAATGATGAGTATATCATTTTGAAAAATCCTTGTCAATAAAGTCTAGATACCTTTATTTTGTATGTTTTTTATTTTTGTTTTGTGGTTATAATGTTTTATAATTTTTTTATGATTAATCTTGATTTGATTGTTGATGAAACTTTGTTTAGATACCCTGATGTTAAGCCTTTTTTAAATTATAAAAATAATTATGAACTTTTAATAATGGTTATTTTAAGTGCAAGAACAACAGATAATTTGGTGAATAAAATTTCTCCATACCTTTTTGAAAGGTATGAGAATTTTGAAAGTTTATCAAGAGCAAATGTTGGAGATGTTGAAAAATTAATTTATAAGACTGGTTTTTATTCAAGGAAAGCCAAAAATATTATAAATTGCTCTATTGATATTTTGGAAAAATTTAATGGTGTTATTCCAAATAATATTTTTGATCTTGTTAAGCTGCCTGGAGTAGGTCGAAAAACAGCAAATGTTATTCTTGGATCTGTTTACAATAAGCCTGCAATTATTGTAGATACTCATTTTAGTAGAGTTATTACAAGACATGCTCTTTCTTTGGAAAATTCTCCTATTAAGATTGAATTGGATCTAAAAAGAAGAATAAAGCCTTGTAAGCAATATAGATTTTCTATGGCTATCAATAAGCATGCAAGAGAAATTTGTACTTCTAGAAGTGTGAGTTGTGTTAATTGTTTTTTAGAAAAATTTGCTCCAAGAGTTTGTTAATTTTTTATTTAAGATGATATTAAATGTTTCATTTTTTTTCTCAGCCTAAAATTTATCATTGCTAGTATTATGTTTATGCCTATTAATATAAGTAAGGGGTTGATCCATATCCATAGATATTTATTGCCCATTTGCATATAGTTGAGTAGTTCTCCAAGGCTGGGGTATAGATTTTTATCTTGTTTTTGTAAAAAGCTTACTACTTCAAAGGTAGTAAGGCTTCTTCCCATTTGTAATGGAATTATAGATGATATTGATGAGAATACTTCTGGAAAAATGTGATGCAATATTATTCTAATTTTGCTTGCCCCCATAGCTTCACTGGCTTTAACATAATCTAAATTTTTTATTATTAATGTATTGTTTCTTGCAATAAAAGCAAATCTAATCCATCCATGAATCAATGCTAATAGTGTTGCTGCTTGAAGCATATTGTAAGTTTTTTGTTTTAAAAAGTAATAAAAAACTAGAGACACGATGTAAAAAAAGGGCAATGTTTGCAATGTTTCTATTAGTTTTGAAATTAGCATGCAAATTTCAAAACTAAACATGCCTATTATTGTTCCAATAAAGATTCCAATTATTGCAGAAATTGTTGCGTAGCTTAGCGAAAGTAGAATAGAGTTTCTGGTTGCAATTATTAGTCTTGCCATAATATCTCTTCCCATTTTGTCTATTCCTAGTGGGTTGTCTTTTGTGGGTGGCATAGGTATGTTTTTGGTAGATTTTAAATAAACTTTATTTGGATCTTTTTTATAGATTGCAATTTTTGAATTTTCATTAACCAGTGACGGAGTAATAATTAGCAATACAATAAATATATTGAAGATTACGATATAAATTTTTTTTATTATTGTATCTGTTTTCATTAGCTTAGGGTGTCCTTATATGGGTTGATTTTGTAAATTAGTATATCTGTTATTATATTTGGAATAAGCATAATGAAAACACCAATAAAAATTAAATCTTTAGAAATAGCATAATCGTTGAATTTCAAAGCATTTAAATATAAGGCTCCAATTCCATTAATTTCAAACATTGATTCAATCATTGATGCTCCAAAAAAAGCAGTTGTAAGAATAGGTCTCATGTTCGTGAGCAGTGGTGTTATTGATGGAATTAATGCATGTTTTAAGATTATTTGCAATTTATTTATTCCTCTTGATTTTGCAGCTTTTATGTAAAATTCTGATAAAGTTTTGTCAAGAGATTGTTTAAAAATTACAGAATTAAATATGAAGAATGAAAAAAACCATGCAAATCCACCTATTATTAAATTTTTAGGATTTAAATTAAGGTAATATATTAAAGACAATATTAAAAATACTGTTAAATTTCTTGGCATGGAGTGGAGCAGTAGCATTAAATATTCTAGAATATTATTTATTAGGTTGTTTTTTATGTAAATTTTCCAAATTACAATAAGGACTATTGCTACAATATAAGAGAGTAGGGCGCCAGGGATTGAGACTTTTAAAGTATTGAATATTTTTTGAAAAATTATTTTAGTAGTTGGCTTTCCTTTACTCAGTAAAGAGTACCGATGATCACCCCACAGTATTCCTTCATTTTTTGTTTTGTATATTATATATGAATTGCCAGCTATGTGCTTTAAAAAGCAATCTTTTTCTAATTTTGATTTAGGGTTGAAGTCATGTATCAGGGTATATCTTTCTATGCTTTTGTATATTCCAATGTATTGCAAGTATTTTTTTAGGATATTTGTTTTAACAAAAGGAGTATACTGTTGTTCATTTGAAAAAAAATTTACTAACGATATGCAAAAAAATGATGCACAAATTAAATTGATTAATAAATATATTATATTTTTAAAAATAAATATTTTCAATAAATACTAATCCTTAGAGTTTATTGCTTTTTGTAATTTTTTTGGTTTGGATAATGCAACTTGATAAAAAATAATAAATTAAACCTATTGCTATTGATATAAGGTAAAAATTTTGATTCTTGGAAAGGGGTTTTTGTAAAGTTAATATTTGCCCTTGGTTATATTGATCTATATTCTTGTTGATTTTTATTACTGTTGAGTTTTTTGGGTAGTAGCCCAATTTTTTTGCTTCTTTTAGAATTTCTGATTTAGATACTTGCAAGTTAATATATTTTGCTTTTAATTCTTCTTGAATTTCTTTTAGTTTTTCGATGTGATTTTTTATTAATGTTAAGTTGTTATCCAATTTTTGATAATTAACAAATCCTCTCTCTCCAAATATGGGAGCTATTATAAAGTAGCTTAGTATTCCTGAATAAAAAGAGATTGCAATTTTTTTATAAATAGTCATATAGCTTGTAATTATATTCTTAATATACTATATTTACAAGTAGTTAAAGTTGGTTTAGATTGTATTTCTATTGATTAGTTTTGGAGAGCAAGTTTGGCATGAAGGAAAGTATTTTTTTTATCAAAGAAGGTCCTAAGGAAGTTAATTTTGATATTGAAAAAGTATTTTTAAGAAGTGAGTCTGTTGATATTGTTTCTACAGCCTCAGATAATCTTAAAACTCTTTTAGATGAAAAGCTGTTAAAACTTGATAATATATTAAAAGAAAGGCACGGTGAGTTGATTAATTGTTTAAAGGACGTTGAGCTTCGTGTTGAGAGAGTTGAAAAAGAAATGCTTGATAATGGCCTTAAGTTTGTTCAAAGAGATTTTGTTGTTTCTGATTCTAAGGATTTTGAAAAAAAGCCATCTGAGATTGATGATTCTTTTTCTAAAAAAGAAGATAATTTGCCTAATATTTCTATTGGTCAAGAAGAATTAAATGCACTGCTTGAAGGTATCAATTATGCCCCAAAAGAAAGTGAAGAAGTTCATAACGATGTTAAATTTAATAGATATAAAGATTTGAATTTGACTAGCAATTTGCATGTGGCTGATAATTTTTCTAATAATTTTATTAAAAAAGAAGGTATTGATATTGGCAGTGATAATGTGCCCGTAGGAAATATGGAGTTAAATAATAATAATGATCATAATGAAAAATTAGAAAGTTTTGCTACAGAGTCAGATAAATATTTAGATTCTGTTGATAAAAATTTGGATAATAGTTCTTCTTTGGAATATAAAGTTCGTGGAGAAGATCACCATTCTATTGCTAATTGTGATAACTCTGAAAAATTGGAGGACTTTGTAGATAATAAACAACGGTTAGATTTAATTGATGAGAGTGTAAACATTGACCATGAGAATGGTGGTAATTGTTCGATTCTTGAGGACTCTGGTGAACGTTTTGAGTTGAAAGAATTTGATGACTTTGAAAATATTTTAAAAGAGGGCCTAGATTCTAAAGTTGCCGAGAGCTTTTTTCCTAATGATGGAGAGAAAAATTTGCATGATAATTTGATAGATGAAGCAGGTCAAGGCCAAAGCAATGATATTACTAATTGTGAAAAGCCTAGCTCTCAAAATATAAATAAGGATCCTTCTTTTTTAAATTTTAATGCTGTTGAAAAGGTTGTGAGCAAATTTAATGCTGAAGAATCTTTAAGTAATGTTGTGCTAAATAGCGATGAAAAAGCTATATTAATAAATTTTATTGATAGGATAGAAAGTGAGCTTGAGTTAAATCCTAATAGAAATATTTTTAAAATTAAACAAGAGTATGAAGTTTTAAAAAAAGTTAAATTTTTACTTACTAAAGGTTGAAAATCTACTCGTTTAAATTCTATTTTTTATAAAAATTCTTAAATTAATTTTTGATAGCTGGATGGGTTTTTTTGTTTTAACTTATTAATTTTAATTTAAAAGATAAACTTATCGTAAAGCTAAACAACATCTTATCTTTTGATAAAATGTTGTCTTTGCTAAGGTTACATTTTGATTATATTTATTTTTATATGTTTTATATGCTTTTTAATACATTGCAAGATTAATCTGCATTGATGTGATGTTCATTATGATCTTCTTGATTATCATTGCTAGAAATATTATCTTTTTCTATTAATTTTTTTTCTAAGTTAAATACATCAAAAAAAGTCCATTTGCTGGTCATGTAGTAATATTCATCTTTATCTTTTTTGATTAATATGTCTTTGTCATTTTCTTCGTTTTTATTAAAATAAATTTCAATATTGTTTACACTTTTATTGCTCCATTTGACTTCAATTTTGTATTGAAGTTTATAGTCATCTATTTTAGATTTATCAATTTCAAGCCCATCAGCTTTAAATTCAGCAATAATATTTAAAGGCCTTTCCTTTGTCATTTTTTGGTTATTTAAAAAATAAAGGCCATCTTTAGTGGTAATCTCATAGTTATTATTTATATTATTTTCATTTTCTTTGTTTAATTTTCTTATTATTTTGAATGATAAATTTTCTAATTTTGTGTTTTTTTCTTGGAACAAGGTAGTATCTGAGAATGTATTATAAGAATTCCCTTTATATGATAAGAAAATATTTTTTGTTAAGTAAACATTTTCGTCACTACCTTTGATGTATGCCAATCTTGAATCGCCTTCTCCCGATTTTCCAACAAAAATTTCTGTTAATAGCTTGTTATTATTGTCAAATAATTTGAAGCTTGGGATTTCCCCAATTCCTAGTTCTTTGTGTTTTTTTTGATCCCTACTTACAAGTTTATTTTTTTGAAGCTCATCTAATGCTTTGATTAGAGAGTTAACTTTTTTATTGTCGACAGGAATATTTTGTTTATTATATGTTAACATCCAATCTTTGCCAAGTTTTGTTAGTGTTCCTTCAAGCTCTGTTTCAATTTTAGAAATTAAATTCAAGTCAAAATCAAAAAATTTTTCTTCTAGAATCCTTGCTACTTTGTTTTCATTTGAAAAAATTATTCCCAATAAGAATGTAGATGTTAACACTATTATTATCAATATTTTTATATTTTCTTTATTGATTGAGAATATTTTTGGTTTTGTCATAAACACTCCTTTATTCTTAATTTGCTTTTCTTTTTCTAGTAAATCTAACAAGTCCAAATATTAATATTATTGTTGGAAGAATAATTAAGTTAACAATTATTAATGAAAACTTTGCATTGACCATTTCGTTTGAAGAGCTTGTAAATTTTAATTTAGCTCGTACTTCTCTAGACTTAATATTGAAAAATTCTTCCTTTTGCATTAAATAATCTGAAATTCTTCCTGATAGTTCAAAGTTTGATGGAGAACCGTTGTACATATAATCACTAAATATCATGCTTGATCCTGTTAGGATTATTTTAGAATTTTTGGAATATTGATCTTTATAAGGACTTTTAATTTTCCCTTCAATTACATATCCTAGTATTTTAACTTTATTCTCTTCAAATTTATTTGGAACTTCAAATGCATTCAAAGATATGTTTGAAAGATTAGGCTCTTTAACTTGCCATGATTGTTTAGAGCTTGCAAATAGAGGTAAAAATTTTACTTCTGCTTCATCTTTTTTTATAAGTTCTAATGAGCTGCTCCAAGGAATTGTAGCAGTATAAAAATTTTTCAGTAATGGCATGTCTTTTTTTACAATGTTGCTTTTGTCTATTAAGATCCATGGATAGTAAGTTTGAAAATTGCCACCTAAAAAGATTGTGGGTGCTCTTTTATCAAGAATAATATTATCATTGTATTTTATGCCATAACTTTCAAATAGATCAAATAGGTTGGATTTAATAGGAGTTATGCCATATGGATTTTGAGGATTGTAGTCAATTGCGCTTGTTGCAACAAATATTTTTCCATCATTAACAATAAAATCGTCAATTTTTTTTACAATCTCTTCATCAATTTCTTTAGCGCCAATAATGAATAATCCATTTATTTCTTTTCTTATGTCTTCTAATTTTTCAGTTTTTAAATCTATTTCTTTTATTTCAATTCCAAATGCTTTTTTCATTATTTCGGAAAAGTTTTTGTGTGCTTCTTTTAAAGTGCTGTCTCCAAAAGCAAGTCCTAGAACTTTTTTTGTATTGTTTATTAACTTGTCAAGCCCATTTGCAAGGTCATATTCTAAATTGCTGATTTCTGTTACAACCGGTATTACTTCTCTTTTGCCTTCATAAATAATTTCAATTCCTGAGTATATTTTGAGTATTGAGAGCTGATTAATATCTCTTAAGTCAATTTGCTGAGAAGGAATACCAATGTGCTCTAATGGTGTTGAAATTTTATCAGCATCAATTTCTTTATAAATTACCTTGCCTTTTGAGGCATCAGAAAAACTTATTAAAAAATTTTTTATTTGGTTTGGAAAAGCAAAATAGTTTTCAAGACTTCCTGAATTGTAGTATGTTATATATATTGTTTCATTTGCACTTGAGAACAAATTTTTTGTAACTTTAGATATTGTAAAAGCTTTGTGTTTTGTAAAGTCTATTTTAAAAATGAAAATAGATATATTACAAAAAATCAAAAGGATTATTGTAAGGTTTAAAGTTAGGTTTAAAACTTCATTTTCTTTATTTTTCATAAATTTATCTCCATTTTTTTAGTGTTATGCTGTATATGCTTAGTACGAGAAATGTGATTGTAAATGTAATAAAATAAATAAAGTCTGATAAGTTTAGTATGCCCATATTAAAATAGCTAAAGTGATTAGTTATTGAAATAAAATTAAGCATTTCCCCTATTATATTTTCTTTTCCAAAGATCATAACCAATTTTCCAGAAAATAGTATTAATATCAGTGTAAATACGGTTAGAATGTAAGAGACTATTTGACTTTTTGTAATAGAGGATATAAATGTTCCCATGCTTAGCACGGAAAGAGAATAAAGAATTATTCCTAGATATTGAAGCAAGATTATCCCAAGATCAAATTCGCCCATGAAAATTGTCATTATTGTAAGAGGTAAGGTAAGTGAGAATAATATTAAGGTAAATATTTTAAGCGTAATAAATTTACCCAAGACTATCTCTTGAGGGCTTAGTGGTAGAGCATAAAGAAGTTCAATGCTTCCTGTTTTATGTTCCTCTGAGAATACTCCCATGCTAAGTGCTGGCAGCACTAACATCAAAATAATAGGCATTGAAGAGAAATAAGAGGTAAGAGATGCATTGTCTTTAATAAAAAATCCTGATAAAAAAATAAATGAAAAGTTTATGAATATTAAAAAAAATAGCATTACAACGTATGCAGTTGGAGTTCCAAATAATATTTTTAGTTCTTTTTTAGAAAGCGACAAAGATTGCTTTAAATCTATTTTCATTTTTCTCTCTCCTTGGTTAATTTGCTAAATATCTTTTCAAGGCTTTCATGTTTTGGGATCATTGCTTTTAAGATTATATTATTTTTTACTATGTAGCTAAAGAGATCTTCTTCTGTTTTGCCTTGAGATAGTTTTAATAAAATATTTAAGTCTTTTTCGTGTTCTTCAAGTTGTATTAATGTAAAAATATCATTTTTGCTATTGAAAAAATTTTTTTCATTTTCAGATTTTTTTAGAACTATTAATTCTATTTCAATTTCTTTAAGTTTATTTTTAATAATATTTTCTTTTGTGTCATCAGCAACAATTGCTCCGTTGTTAATAATAATTATTCTTTTGCAAATAGATTCTACTTCGCTTAATATGTGTGAAGAAAATAATATTGTACTTTCTTTTGTAAGCTCTTTTAAGAATTCTTTAAATTCAATTATTTGATTTGGATCAAGACCGTTTGTTGGCTCATCAAGTATTACAAGTTTGGGATTGTTTATTAAAGCGCCAGCTATTCCTACTCTTTGTTTAAATCCTTTTGAAAGTTGAGAAATCAGCTTATCTTCAACTTCTTTTAATTTAAATATGCTTATTACTCTGTCAATTTCTTTTTTAAATTTTTTAACACCTTTTATTTCTGATATAAACTTTAAATATTCCTTAACAGAAAGCTCTGGATAAAGAGCTAGTTTTTCAGGAACATATCCTATTTGTTGTAGTATTTCTTTTGAATGCTCTACAATGTCTTTTCCAAAAATTTTTACATTACCTTTGCTTGGATAATGAAATGATGTTAAGATTTTGATCAATGTGGACTTTCCAGCTCCGTTTGGGCCAAGTATACCAAGCACTTCGCCTTCATCAACCTTAAAGCTAACATTAAATAGTGCTGTAAATGGTCCATACATTTTAGTAACTTTTTCTACATTTATCATATATCCTCCTATTTAATAATAAAGTTATTTTTATTTGCTTCAAGTATCATTCCATCTCTTGTTAAAAAAATTTCTCCATCGGGATATTCCAATTTTGCCTCCTTTAGTAAGTTTTCAAGATCTTTTCTTAATGTATATCTTTCGCTAAAATGAATAAGCCCTGTTTGTAAAACTTTTGCTTGCTTGACAATATTTGCAGCCCCACCAGCTGTTAAGTGAAGTTTTTTATCTGCTTCCTTTTTAAGCTCATTTTTAAATGTGCTCTCAATTATTACAAGGTTAAAATTTTTGATTTGCTGTATGAGTTCCTTAAAATAACCAGTATCTGTAATGTATGCAACTTTTAGTCCTTTTTTAGATTTTCCAAGTATTTCTGATGGCTTTATAATTTTCCCGTTTACCAATATTTCTTTTCCATCTTGTAAGGCTTTTCTAATAGGTCCTTTAGGAATATTTAACTCTTCTGCTTTTTCTGTATTGAATTTGCCAGGTTTATCTTTTTCTATAAATAAATATCCAACACATTCTATTGAATGTTTTAGTTTGGTGTATTCAATTTTTTTTGTTTTATCTTCATATATTATTTTTTCGGTTTTATCTATTATTATTTCTTTATAAATTATTTCATAGTTTTTATATATTTTAAGCATATCTATATTAGTTTTTGTATAGTTTTTTATTCCAACAGGTCCAGCGATTATTAATGGGTCTTTTCTTGTTTCTCCGCTTTGTGACATTAGCATCACTATTCCAAGTAGCCCTGTGATGTGATCAGCATGTAAGTGTGTAATACAAATCATTTTTATTTTTTGCCAAGATATTTTTTGTTTTCTTAAAGACATTTGAGTTCCTTCTCCACAATCGAATAAAAAATTATCTCCATTGTATTCTATTAGTATAGACGACAAATATCTATTATGGAGCGGTCTTGTTCCTCCAGTTCCTATAATGTTAATATTAAATCCCAAAGATTGTTCTCCTGGTTTGTTCTGAAAGTATTAATTTTAATTGCTTTGTTAAATCTTGCTTCACTTTTTAGTTTCTCTTTGGATAAGAATTATTTTAGCTTAACTTAAATATTATATTATTTTTTCCTGAATTTAGAAATATTAAGAGATAAAATCGCTTGTCAGCATGGATTTAAAAATTTTGATTTTAAGAATTATCCAAAATATTATGATATTTTTCATATCTTTTAATATTATAATGATTTGGAATTTTGTCAATTTTCTCAATATTATTAACCAATAAATTAGACAAGTATGGTGCCATCGATATACCTCTTGTTCCAAAACCATTTAATATGAAGATATTTTTATACTTAGGGTGTTCTCCTAAGAAAGGCTCTCTGTCAAGCGTTGAAGGCCTTATGTGTGCTTTTTGACCAATAACTTTGCATTTTAGATTTGTTATTTTTTTAAATTTTTCCAATAATTCTAATTTTGCCCATTCGTTTGTAAGTGTATTCCAAGTATTCCATTCGTAAGTGCCTCCAAGGTAAAATATATTGTCTTTTAGGTGAATTAAAGATACGTGTCTATTGTAAACTTCTTTAAAATTTAATTTTTTGCATTCTAATATAATGATTTCGCCTTTTGCAGGCTCAAATGGGAGATAAGAAAAAAATCCTTTGAGTTTTTCTTTATATCCTTTTGCAAATATTAATTTTTCAAATTTGAAATCTTCTATTTTGAAAAAACTTTCTCCAAGTTTAATTTTATTTTCGTCTATATTTTTGTTTATATATGATTTTGTTTTGATTAAATATTTTTTAATATTTTTTATATAGATTTTTGTATTAATCTTTGCGCCTTTTATTAGCATTCCGCCGTTAGAGTCATTTGAGAAATTGTAAATTTTTCCATCTTGTATTTTTAAAATAAAGTTTTTAATGTTTTTATCATTTTCAAGTTTATCAATCAGTTCATTTTTTTGATTTTTAGTAGTAAAGGGTCTAAAGATATTTTTTTCTATAAAAAAGTTGGATTTAGTGGTTTTTTCAATTTCTTGATAGTAGGTTTTTGCAAACTCAAAAATATGTGATTCTTTCCAGGCAATGTTCATTTTTCTACCCATAATAGGATTAATAAGTCCGCCTGCTACTATTGTTGCTTTTGTATCTTCATCATCAAAAAGAATTACTTTTTTATTTCTTTTAAGCAGTTCGTAAGTAACAGTACTTCCTGCTATTCCTCCCCCAATAACCGCAAATTCATGGTTCATTATAAGCTCCTTTTTGAATTTTACTTATTTATAAATTTAGAGTATTTTTTGACTTTAATGAAGTTTAATTAAAGATTTATTAGTCTTTTATTTTTCAGAAATTAAGTGTAATTGTTTAGTTTTTATGCTTTTTTATCATTTAAAAATCTTTTATTTTTAATTATAATATATCATTATGCTTTTGCATAAGGGATGTTTTATGACCGAGAAAGAATATAATGATGCTTATATTTCGCATGATAAATCATTGAAATTGGTTTTAAAGAGCAGATCAATAGTTATTGCTGGTGAGATTACTAAGGATGTTTCTAGGCTTTTTCAGGAAAAAATATTATTGTTAGAGGCTTTAGATTTTAAAAAGCCCATATTTGTGTACATTGATTCAGAAGGGGGAGATATTGATGCTGGATTTGCTATTTTTAATATGATTCGTTTTGTTAAGCCTAAAGTTTTTACAGTTGGAGTAGGGCTTGTTGCTAGTGCTGCTGCTTTAATTTTTTTGGCTGCAAAATTAGAAAATAGATTTTCACTACCTTTTGCCAGGTATTTGTTGCACCAACCCTTGAGTGGATTTAAAGGAGTTGCTACAGATATTGAGATTTACACTAATGAGTTAAATAAAGTTAAAAAAGAACTTAATAATATTATTTCAAAAGAAACAGGTCAAAAGATTTCTAAAATAGAAAAGGATACTGATAGAGATTTTTGGTTAGACAGTGGCGCTGCAAAAAAGTATGGACTTGTATTTGAAGTTGTTGAGACAAAATGTCAGCTTGAAAAGTTTATTTCTGCTTAGTGTTTTATTTTTTTCCTGCAATTTTGTAGATACAGATTTTAGTGTTTTGGAGCTTAAGGTTGCAAATTTTAATTTAAATGATAATTCTTCTCAAGAGTTATTGGATTCTGCTTATAATATTCTAAATCAAAGCTTTGATTTAATAATTATTAAGAACCTTGAGAATAAAAATGTACTTGATTTAATTAATAATAGAATTTTACTTAAAACTTTTAAGAATGCTTATTTTATTGATCAAGGGAATGAACTTTCTGTTAGCATTCTTTCTAAGCGCCAAATAAATATTAAAGTTTTAAGCGTAATGCAAGATTCTTGCGATTCAAAATTAGGATTGCTTGTGGATTTTAAATTTAAGGGTAATCACTATGGTATTGTTATTTATAATTTAAGCAATGATTTTATTAAAAATCCTACTAGTTTGCAAATTAGTGAGCAAATTTTATATTTAAAAGCCCAAATAGATAAATTAATGTTTATTTTAGATGAATCTGAATTTGTTATTTTTGATTTATTAATCAAAAATGGATTTTTTAGCTTAATAAATGATTCAGATAATATTCCAATGTTAGCAAATAAAATTGATTTTAGAGTTTTTTCTAATTTTTTTGCTAAGGTTTCTTTAAATTCATTTATGTTTGTAATTACAGATTATTTGCATAGCAATTATGTTATTGAGAATTTTCCTCAAAAAATAGTTATCAATTGATTTTTTATATTTATTTTCTTATTTAACTTGACATTGCAATATATTATTATTTATTATATTATTCTATGCCGAAGTGGTGGAATTGGTAGACACACAGGACTTAAAATCCTGAGGAGGAAGCTCCGTACCGGTTCAAGTCCGGTCTTCGGTATTTTTAAATTTTATATTTCTCAGCCAATTTTTTGTTTATAAGCATTCCCATTATAAATGACATTCCTAAAGATGTAAAAGATGTAAAGCTGATTTTAAAGTTCAATTTTAATACGATCAATATCATTTGTAGAATTGATCCAAAAATTAATCCTTTTGATAAATAAATAAAATTATTTAAGTGATTATCTATTATTTTCTTTATTATTAGTATTGATGTAACTATTCCTATTGTTGCAGCTGTTGCAAATATTGTAATAAGAGTAATGTTAAATTCGGATATAATAAGTATTATTTCTTTGTAAAAACCAAGTAGCAAAAGCATCGCAGATCCGGAGATTCCTGGCAAGATCATTGATGCTCCGCTTATTGTTCCGGAGGATATTAATAATAAGTAATATTTTATTGAGTTTTTGTTTTTGGGTATTGTACTTTGCAATTGTATGTTAGATTCTTTGATTATTAAGAAAAGTACAATAATAGTCATGCCAATGAAAAACAACAAAGTATTTAATATTTTTGTATTACTATTTATTTCTTTTATAGATATTTCTGTTTTTAGTGTTAGTATATTTCCAAATGTTAATCCTATGAAAAATACTATTAGTAGTGCTTCTGTTATTCCATTGTCAAAAGCATAAGCTTTAAATATTTTTGCAGCCAATAATATTGAGGTTAACATTCCTGTTGCCAAAATAGTTAAAAACATTAAATTTTTTTTAATTTCTGTGAGTTTTAAGATTTCTGAGATAGAGTTTATTATTTTGTAATAAATTTTTAATATTAAAGCTAGCGTTCCCCCAGAAACTCCTGGGATTATGTTTGCAATTCCAAGTAAAATTCCCTTGAGATAAATATTAAGCATTTTTATTTTTAGACTTTAAGTATTTTCAATTTAAAGCTCTATCTGTCATCACCTTCGCCATTTATTGTTCCATTTTCATGTCGCTTTTGTATTTTTTTTAGGTTTGTAAGGGCAACATCTTCAAGCGTAATGCCTAAATTGTTACTTAAACTTGATAAGTACCATAATACGTCTCCAAGCTCTTTTTTAATTGATATTAAATACTCATCATCAATAATGTAATTTTTATCTCTTCCTAGTTTTTTTATTTTTTCAACAACTTCTCCAGTTTCACCAGCAAGACCAAGTGTTGTTAAAATTAATTCTTCTTTTTTATTTTTGTATTTAGCAGTTTTTTTTGCTCTTTCTTGGTATTCGTTTAGCTCCATGTTGAGAGACAGTTTATTACAGTTTGTTATTATTTACAAGTCCAAACATGATTTATTTTTTTTATGTTTTTTATTATATTTGACTAGTTAATCGTAAAAGAATTTGTAGTATGAGTAAAACTTTTTTGTTATTTAGGGTAGCTTTCTTTTTTTTTAAAATAATTTGTGTTTTTTCTTATCCAGAAATAAAAAATTTTTCAAGAAAAGATCCTATTTTTTCTGATCTTAAAATTAAAGTTTTAAAATATAACAAAAAACAGCATATTCCCCTGTTTTTTTACGTGTATAAAGTAAAAAAAGGAGATACTTTTTTTAAAATTGCTAATAAAATAAATGGATGGCAGTTTGGTATTGCTACTGTTAATTTATTAGATTCTCCTGTTGTGAGTGTTGGGCAAGAGATTCTTATTCCTAGCAAAAAAGGAGTTTTTGTTTTTGATAGTAAGGATTATAGGTTTAATAATTTGCTTTTAGCAACAAGAGATCTTACTAAGGCTGAAAAAGTAAAAATTAAAAGAAATGACAAAGTTTATGAGTTTTATTTTTTTGATTTTATCAAGAATCCAGATTTTGGGCTTTTTTCAGGCACAGAGCTACTTTTTTTTTTAAATACCAACTTTATTTTCCCTTTAAAAAAATTTATTGTTAGTTCTGATTTTGGATTTAGAAATGATCCTTTCACCGGTAATAAAAGTTTTCATACGGGAATAGATCTTGCAGCTCCAATGAATACGGAAGTGTATTCCTCTTCTTCTGGAATAGTTATTAAAGTTGGATACAATGATCTTTATGGTAATTTTGTTGTAGTTGGTCACAAAAATAATATCAAATCTCTTTATGGTCATTTAAATTCGTATTCTGTAAAGATGGGGGATTTTGTTAAATCGGGTGAATTTATTGGAAGAGTGGGGCAAACGGGGCGTTCAACAGGCCCTCATTTGCACTTTGAAATATTAAAAAAAAATATTCCCATTAATCCATTAAAGTTTTTAAAGTAAGGCTAGCTACAAGCCAGTTAAATATATAATATTATCAAATTGTATTGATTATTAATCAATAATGATGTATAATTATTCTTTCTATAAAAATATTTTTACACTTTTGCACCAAGATTTTAAAAGAAAGTGTTTCATTTTAATATAATTATTGGCATTAAAAAATTTTTTGGTTTCAAAACTATACATTTAATTTAAAGCAATATTATTTTTTTGTATTGATTATAATTTTATAATTTAAAATAAATTTTATTGATCAATGTTATATTCGATTATTTTATTGTGCAAAGTTTTTCTTCCTATTTTTAGTATTTCGGCGCATTTACTCTTGTTGTTTTTAGAATGAAAAAGAGTTTGTTTTATTATTTCTTTTTCAGCCTCTTTAAGGCTGATTCCTATTGGTAGTGTTATTTTAAATATAAGATTTTCATTATTTTTGATTTTTGCCGGTAAATCTTCTTTAGTGATTTGTTTGCCTTTTGATAATATTAATGCGCTTTCAAGTACATTTTTCAATTCTCTAATATTTCCTGGCCAATCGTAATAATAGAGAGCTTTCATTGCATCATTAGAAAGAGTTTTTTCTTCTCTATTGTTTTCTTTTGCAACTTCTTTTATTAGTATGTTTGTTAAATGGGATATATCATCTTTTCTTTCTCTTAAAGGTGGTATATTTATATTAATGATATTTAATCTATAAAATAAATCTTCTCTAAATTTTTCCTTTTTAATTTCCTCTTCAATGTTTTTGTTAGTTGCAGCCAGAAGCCTGATGTCAACTTTAATTGTAGTTTCTCCACCAACACGCTCAAAGGTTTTGTTTTGCAGTACTCTTAAAAGTTTAACTTGAATTTCAGGTGAAATTTCTGCTATCTCATCAAGAAAAATTGTGCCCTTGTTTGCAAGCTCAAATCTGCCTTTTTTTTGGGAAATTGCGCCAGTAAATGCTCCTTTTTCATGGCCAAAAAGCTCGCTTTCAAGGATGCTTTCAGAAAGTGCAGCGCAATTTACTTTTATAAATGGTTTGTCATTTCTATTTGAAAGATCAAAAATAGCATCGGCTATTATTTCTTTACCAACACCGCTTTCGCCCGTTATAAGAACAGATGCATTTGATTTTGCTATTTTTATTACAAGTTCAAAAATTTTTTGTATTAATAATGATTTTCCCATGATTTTTTCATAGTATTTTAGGTCTTTTCTTATTAGTATATTTTCTAAGTTGGCATTTTCGGCATCGTTATTTTCTTTTTTATTTAACGATCTTTTTATTATTAGTAAAAGTCTTTCAAGGTCTAAGGGTTTTATTAAAAAATCGTAAGCACCCTCTCTCATTGCATCTACAGCAGAATCAACTGTTCCGTGGGCCGTTAGAATAATAAAAGGTATTTCTAAGTTTTTTTCTTTAACTATTTTGAGCAATTTTTCTCCAGATATATGAGGCATTCTCAGGTCAGATATTATTACATCAAGATTTTCATTTTCAATTGTTTCAAGAGCCTCTTCTCCGTCACTAGCAGTGAAAACAAAATATCCTTCATCCTCAAGATAAGTAGCAATTCCTTCTCTAATATTCTTTTCATCATCAGCTACAAGTATTTTGCTCATTTTCAATACCCTTCAATTAAAATATTTTTTTTATTTAGTTTAGGAAGTGTAATTGTAAAAATAGTGCCTTTGCCTTCTTTGCTTTCCATAAAAATTTCACCTCCAAGCTCTTTTATTATTTTATAAGAAATGGTAAGTCCTATTCCACTTCCTTTTTCTTTTGTGCTAAATTGAGGTTTAAATATTTCCTCTTTGACTTCATCTTTTATTCCGCTTCCATTATCTTTTATATTGATATGTATTTTATTGTCTTTTTCGAAAAGAAAAATTTCTATTTTTTTTAGTTCTTTTTTTGTTTCAAGTAGTTCTTCTTCTGCGTTTTTAACGATGTTTATAATAACTTGTTTTAATAGTTTCTCATCAATGAGGATATTGCTTGTTTTATTTAAATTGAGTAACAGTTTTATGTTTTTGTTTTCTAATTCAGGATTTAACAATTCGCATACACTGCCTATTACTTGTTTAATGTCTTTTTCTTGTAAGTTGATTTTTATTGGTCTGACAGTTAATAAAAATTCTGTTACTATTTTATCTACTCTGTTTATTTCTTCTTTTATTACTTTAAAGTAATTTTCAGCTTTGCCATTTTTTATTTTTTGTTTTTCAATCTCCTTTTTTAGCAGTTGTAAATTTATATCGATTGCTCCAAGCGGGTTTTTGATTTCATGAGCAATATTTCTTGCATGTCTTGTAAAAGAGGCCAAAGCTTCAACTCTTCTAAATAGTTCTTCTTGTTTCTTTTTCTCTTTAATATCTTCGATTAAAATAATATTGCCTTCAAGTTTTTTTTCTTTTACATAAGGCATAAATGAAATTTTAATATATATATTGTTTGAGATTGGAACTTCTAATCCTATTATTTTATCTTCTGTTCTAACTAGTTCTTTTATTAAATTTATTAAGATTGGAATTTGAATATCATCAAGAATTTCTATTTTTGATTTAGATGTTAATGCTAAAATTTGGTATAAAATTTTGTTTGAATAGATTATGTTGTTTTGTTTGTCAAGTACAATGATTCCTTCATTAATTGATGCAAATATTCCATCATATATTTCTATTTTTTTGTAAATTTGTTCGA
The DNA here is from genome assembly GCF_001945665.1 of Borreliella mayonii. Classification (NCBI taxonomy): domain Bacteria; kingdom Pseudomonadati; phylum Spirochaetota; class Spirochaetia; order Spirochaetales; family Borreliaceae; genus Borreliella; species Borreliella mayonii. Next base: position 807,757 of record NZ_CP015780.1, read on the forward strand.
TAAATTTAGTTTTTTGCTCATTAGATAATTTGTTTAGCTTTGTTAAAGCTTTTTTAAAAAAATTATTCATATCTCCTCATAATTTAGCATCAAGTTTTCTATTATTAATTTTTTATTTTGATTATAGGGGCGATATTTGTAAATATTTTTCAAATGTTCTGTGTATTTTAGATATTGATTAATATCTATTTTGCTTTCTAAAAAATCTTTTCTAATGTTAATTGCAAGTTCGTTTAAAAATATTTTAAAGCTTTGATCATCTTTTATAAAATCGATTTCTTCAAGATTTAATATAGATTTTTTTTCTTTTATTATATTTAGAATTTTTATTAATTCTTTTTTTATTTTTTTGCTTTCTTCTTTGTAAAATGAGGCAAAATACTCCTCAATTGTTATATCTTTATTTATTAGAAAGCTTTCTTTGAATCTTTGAATTTCTAAGCTTCTTTCTGGTTTTGTGAAATTGTAGACTCTAAGTCTTGAAAGTATTGTTTTTGGAATTTTGTTTTTATTTCTTGCTGATAAGATAAAGTAAATATTTGAAGGAGGCTCTTCTAGTATTTTTAAAAGTGAATTGTGCACGTTAAATGATAAATTTTCAATTTCGTTTATGTATATTACCTTTGGTTTTTCTTTTTCAGAAAAAATCCAAGTTTGAATTTTTTTTACATCATAAACAGTAATACTATGATTTAACTCTTTGTTTATATTTTCTATATTTTTTATAAGCTCATTTTTTATGTTTTCATTGTATTCTTTTTCATAATAAACAGAATTAATGTAGTTGATATTTTTCTGTATTTTTTTCAAATTTTTTTCATTGCTGAAATAATATTTGGTAAAAATTACAGTTTTAATGTATTCTAAGTATTTATTTACTCTCTTGTGTGAATTTATAGAAAGATGCGCTTTTGCTTCTACTGTGTCAAGATTTGAGAAAATGAGCAAATTGGGGTTTGTTAAATTTTTTCCGTTTAATATTTTTTTTGCAAGCTCAATTGCGCTAATCTTTTTTGATGAAAATTTTTCTCCTAGTAAAAGAATTGCATTTGGCAATATTTTTTGATCATATGCGCTTATTATGTCTTTGGCAATCTCTGGAAGCACTGTCATTATTGGTTCCTTATTTTGTTTTTGAAATTTTAAAGAGATAGTTTATTCCAGGATTCAAATAATCAAGTAGTTTGCTTTCTTTTAGGAAATATTCAGGTTTAAATATTTGTTGTGAGTGTATTATGTAAACCACGATTGCAATTATTCCAAAAGCTTCAAGTAGACCAAGTACTAAGCCTAGTATTCTGTTGAAGAATAATAATTTAAGTTGACTTATTATTGATTCTATTAATGATTGTAGGATTAAAAATCCTATATGTATGAGCAGAAAAAATACAAGTAGTGCTTGAATGTAGGATAGTTCAACAATAGGTTCAACCAGTTTTCTAAATTCTTCAGTTTTTTTGTAAAGCAGCAGTATTAAAACAAAAACTTCAGCAAATCCACTAATTTCCTTAATAAATCCTCTTAAAAATCCTCTAAATCCTAAAGATGTAAAAATTATTATTATTAGTATGTCTACTATTCCGGTTATTTTTACAGGATCGTTTGCTATCATTTAGATTTTGTCTCCTTAATGTCTTTTATTAGTAATTTGGCTATTAAAGTTGAAGAATGCTTATTGTTGAATTTTTTAATATTTTCTTTGAGAGAGTTGATTTTTCCTCTATCTTTTAAAGTTTCTTTTATAATTTTTAAAATATTTGTATTTAAAATTTCATCTTCATCTATATAAATGCAAGCATTTTGATTTTTTAGTAATTTTGCATTTTTAATCTGATCTCCTCTAGAGCCTTTTTTAAATGGAATCAAAATTACACATGCACCAGCATTTGCAAATTCTTTTATTGCTCCAGCTCCAGCTCTGCTTATTATTATATTGGAAAATTTAACTATGCTTGCCATTTCCTCTGCGTTAAAAAATTGTCTTCTCAGATAATTATCTTCTCTCAGGTCATTTAAGTTTTTACCCGATTGATGGATGAAGTAGATTCTAGCATCCTTTTTAATACAGAGTGCAAGATTGTTTAAAGCATTAGCACCAAGAGATCCTCCAAGTATGCTAACAATTGGTTTACTAGTGTTTTGGGTTAATTGTTTGATGATTTTGGGATTTGGAGTTAAAAATTCTCTTCTTATGGGAGATCCTGTGTAAACAATGTTTTTTTTGTTTTTAAAGTATTTTTCACTTTCTTTAAAGCTTATATGTATTTTATTTGCGAATTTAGAGTTAATTTTTGTTGCAAGTCCAGGATCTAGATCCATTTCATGGGTTATTCTTTTTATTTTTAGCAAACTAGATGCAATAATTGTAGGAGTTGAAACAAATCCTCCGGTTGCGTAGATAATCTGGGGTTTATATTTTTTTAAAATGTAGAAGCTTTTTATTATTCCGGTTATTACTTTGAAAAAGTCAGTAAAGTTTTGAAAAGAAAAATAGCGTCTAAGTTTTCCGCATGGAACCGAAATAAATTTAATATTATTTTGTTCTTTTATTATTTTTTCTTCTATAGATTTTTTTTTACCTATCCAAAAAAATTCAATTTCATTGTCAAATTCTTTTAATGTCTGTATTATTGATATTCCTGGAAATACGTGACCTCCAGTTCCCCCTCCTGTAAAAAATATTATTTTTTTATTTGACATATATTTATTTACTCATAAAAATAATAAAGCATTTGCTTTGTAATAGATTTTTGTACATTTTATTCTAATAATAATATATTGCAATGCAAATATTTTCTTTGTACTAAAGATCGAATCGATCTTTAAAATTGAATTTACCGAAATTTAAATTCAAAATGTATTTTTTAAAAACTTTTCAATCTGAACCCCTTCTTTTTTAAAAGCATTTTCTTTAATTGAATCTTTTATTATTAAGTGAATAGCTTTTGTTGTTTTTTCTAGGGCCTGTTCTATTTCGAATTTTTCCAAGTATCCTATAAGCAAGCTAGTAAATAAATCTCCTGTTCCACTGAAATTTTGCTCTAATTTTTCTAAAAAAAACTCTGAGTATTCTTTGTTTTTAGGATTGTAACAAATGTTTCCTAAAAGATCTCCCTTTTTAATGCTTGTAACAACCACTATTCCTTTTGTATCAAGATTTAATATTGCTTTTATAATATCATCTTTGTTGTTAAGTTGTGAGCTTTTGCTTAGCATTTCAAGCTCTGTGATATTGGGTGTTATTATGTTTGCATACTTTATGATTTTTCGAAATCCACTAATTATTTTATTATCAAATAGAGGATAAATTATTCCATCATCAGCAAATACAGGGTCAATTACAATTTTTTCAAATTTTATTAATTTAATCATTTTTTCTATTGTTATTTGCTGTTTTTCACTTCCCAGAAACCCCGTATAGAGTATGTCAAAGCGTTCATTTTGCTCTTTCCATATATTGATAAATTTTTCCAAATGATCGGTTAAATCCACTATTTCAAATTTTTTATAAGCTGTGGAAGCAGAAAGGACAGCTGTAACAAAAGGGCACACTTGCATATTAAATGAAGATATTACTGGTATGCATATTGTAAGGGATGTTCTTCCCATGCTTGAAATATCATGCATTGCTAAAATTCTTTTCATTATTTTTCTCCCTATTCTGGTTTTTATAATTTTCTATTCTTGAATTTGCATCAATTTCTATTGGACTTTCTCCATATTTTAAATACATATTAAATCCAAGTCCTGCAATCATTGCCCCATTATCTGTGCAAAGATCAAGAGGGGGGTAGTAAGTTTGTATTTTAAGCTTATCTATTTTTTCTCTTAAGTATAAATTGCTTGCAACACCGCCCGCTATTACTACTTTATTGATTTTAGTATCTTTTATTGCTCTTTTTAGTGGGGTGATTAGATTTTCAAAGGCAGCTTTTTGGAAGCTTGCAGCTATATTATTTTTTGTTGTTGGATTATTTTTGCTTTTGAATTTTTCTAGTTGATGTATGCAAGCTGTTTTTAGTCCAGAGTATGAAAAATCGTACCAGTTTTCTTTTTTTCTAAAGGTGGTAACTGGAAATTGAAATGTATTTTCATCTCCATTTTTAGATATTTGTTCGATGTTTGGACCTCCCGGAAATCCCATATCATAATGTTTTGCTACTTTATCAAAAGCTTCTCCACAAGAATCATCTAGAGTTCTTCCAAGTATTTCAACATCATCGAAATTTTTTTGTTTAGCAATCAATGTATGCCCACCACTTAATAATAATGATATAAATGGATATTCTATTTTTGAGTGCATTAAAGGAGCATAAAGATGGCCTAAAATGTGGTCAATGCAAACAATAGGTTTTTTTAATGAAATTGCTAGACCTTTGGCAAAGTTTAATCCAACTATTAAAGACCCAATAAGTCCAGGTCTAGATGTTACAGCTATTAAGTCAATTTCAGATATTTTAGTATTTGCCTTTTTGAGCGCTTTTATGCAAACAGACATAATAGCTTCAGTATGAAGTCTTGAGGCAATCTCAGGCACTATGCCATAATATTTTTTGTGTTCTGTTTGATTTAATTTTATATTGCTTAAAATATGAATTCCGTTTTCCACTACAGCTGCGCAGCAGTCGTCACAAGAGGTTTCTATTCCAAGCACTTTCATTTGATTGTTTCCTCGTAAAGATTTAATAAGTTATCAAATTCGAATTCCTGGTTTAAATCAGGCTCTTTTTTTCTTAGGACTTTTAGTGTATTTTTAGACCAAATGTGTCCGATTACTTTTACTATTCCATTTTTTCTGGCAATATTTTTTGCTTTTTCAAGCTCCTTAAGTACGGACTCTTCTGTGTCTTTGCTATCAAGAAATACGTCTCTTTTTTCTACTCTAACTCCAATTTCTTTACCCATTGTTTCTGGTATGCTTCCCGCAATAGTTACGCTGTCGAAAAAATATCTGTCAATCTCTTTAAGCTTTTCTAAAATGATTTTCATCAAATCTTTATTTGAAGTGATTAAACTGCCCATATGATTATTCATTATTTTTGCATCAGGATACTTTTTAAATGCTTTTTCGATTTTATTATGTATTTCTTCTTTTTTATCTTTTATGCTTATATGAAATTTTTCTATTGAATTTCTATGTTTTGATTGCATTGGGAAATGTATTATTACTGTTTTGTTGGCATTTTTTAGTTTTTTGTACAAACTCATTGATTTTGGTAAAAATGGAATAATGGCATAATTTATTTTAAGATTAAGTTTTATAAATTGTTCTAACATGAATTCATCATAGCCCACGTCGTCGATGATTAAGTAAAACTTAGGCTTGATTTTAGCTTTTTTATCTTCTTTGTTATTTTTTATCATTAAACTGACTTTTTGTATTTTTTCAAACCCATTTTTAAGTGGTACATTTGCAACTTTTGAATTGTTGTTAAAATAGAAAAAACTTGCAAATGCCTGAGTTATTGCAATAACAATAGAAATTATAATAAAAATTACAATAAACTTGTTTTTTTTAATATAAAATATAAACATTCATGACCACTGACTTACAAGTAGATCAGAACATGTCATGAATGTCAATGTTAATTTATCTCTTCTTTTAGTTTTTTAAGAACTCTTTTTTCAATCTGTCTTACAGTTTCTGATGATATTCCAAGCTCTGTTGAAATATCTTTTAAGGTGCTTTTTTTTGGACTATTGTCTAGGTTGTATCTTTTTTTGATTATGTATCTTTCCTTTTCGCTTAATTTTGTTTCAAGTATATAATTCAAGTGTTTTAGGGTTGAATCTTGTTCAAGGGTAATTTCAGGGTTAAAAGAATTATCTTCGTATAGATTTAAGAGTGTTGAATTTTCAGATCCCTCTATTTCTTTGTCCAGAGAATATTCTTTTTCAAGATAAGGAATAATTTTTATATACTGAGCAGGAGATAAGTTGAATCTTTTCATTATTTCTTCTTTTTTTGGTGATTTTTCTTCTTCTGTTAAATATTTATTTATTTGTAGTATTAGATTTTCTTTTCTGTATGGGACTTTTACCAACCTAGTTTTAGTGTTTAATGCTCTTTGTAGCGATTGCTTAATCCAGAATGATGCATAAGTTGAAAATTTAGTGTTTTTATTTGGGTCATATTTTTCAGCAGCTCTTATTAATCCTAAGTTGCCTTCTTGAATTAAGTCTTCAATTTTTAGTCCTTTGCCTGCATATCTTTTTATTATTTTTAAAACAAGTCGTAAATTTGCATTTATCATCTTGTTTTTTGCTTTTGCATTGCCTCTTTGTATTTGTCCTGCAAGCTTGATCTCTTCTTCATGAGTAATCAGCTTGTGTTCTCTTACCGATTTTAAATATATGTTTAAATCCTCATTGCTAAATATATTCATAATATTATATTTTTCTCCCCTTTTTTGAATTATTGTGATTAAGTTTTTACTACTTAACTTCCATGCAAAAATTGTGCCAATTTAGCTTAAAATCATCTTTAAATTAAATTGGATCTAATTTTGAGATTAGGGTGTGTTTTTTTGAATTATTTACTTTTTTGTAATTGGTTGTAAATTAAATCGGCAAGTCCAAAGCTTTGAGCTTGTGCTATTTGTTTTGCTCTTTGTTCGCAAAGCATGTCTTCGAAAATTTCTTCTACTTGACCTCCGTTTAGCAAATTTTGATCTTTGTTGAGAGTTTTTTTCATGCTTTTAAGCATTTGTTTGATAAATATAGCTTCAAATTCTAAAGAAGCTTTTCGAAGTTCTTCGTTTTTTTGAAAGGATTTTTTTATTTCTGCGGGATTTTTAAAATTATTTATTTGATTTTTAAATTTTAGATTTTGTGAATTAATTTTAGTTTCCATCAACTTCCTCCAAGATAAGTTCTCCATTTAATTTATTGATTTTTTGTGCAGCTTGAATTATTTGAATTAATTCTTTATTGCTAAGATTGTTGGAATTTTTTAATATAAATTCGTTTAATTTCATTGAGTTTACTTGAATTGTTGTTTTATTATTTTTACTTAAAATATTTTGATTGTCTTTTTCAATTGAAAATGTAAACGTACCTATTTTTGCATTTTCACTTGCTAGAATAATGCCATTTTTTTTGTCTATTAATATTTTAGGGTAGGTTTCTATTTCAATATTTTCAATTTCTTCTAATAGGCTTATGTTTTTTGCTTCTATTTCTATGGTGCTATCTGATTTAATTTTGTTATTGATTTTTTTAGAGGTCAATATTTTGTGAATTCTATTTATTAATGTATAATTTCCTTTTTTAAGAATTATATTATAACTGTAGTTAATATTTTGATTCTCATTTATTATTATGCTATCTAGGGTATATCCAGATCCTCTTAATTTGTTATTGGTCTTTATAATTCCTGATGCAATTGCTATTATTTCTCCCTCTTTATTTTTAAGATTTGTTTTTAAAAGTATTCCATTTGTTAAATCTTTTGAGTCTAATATTGATGCAATGCAAGCCTGATGTTTTGAGCCCTTGATTGTATTGCCTTTTACTTGGAGACTTACATTTACTAGTGCAATATTTTTACTTTCTATGTTATTTAGGCCTATTTCATTTGTTGTATTATTTTCTTCTAAAATTTTAATTATAAGGTCTTTTTCTTTTAGAGAGTCTCCTTTCCCAGCAAGACCTGCTACTATCCCAATGCCTGTTAAAAAATTTGTGTTTGTGGGATAAATATCTGCAATTTCTCTTAATTTTACGATTTCAGACAGACTATTGTTAAATGATTGTTCTGCTTTTAGTCCTGTTGAGGCTTTATTTGTTTGGGCTAATAGGCTTGTTGCAAATGTAATTAACATCAACATTAGTTTGTTCATTCTTTACCCTATTTATTTTATTTCTTTAATATCTATTATTTTATATCAATTATTGTAATTAATGAAACTTTTTAGGCAAATTACTAATTAATCCTTGATTTGTTAAATATTATTTGTATTAATAAAGATTAAAATTAATAATTTTTAGATTGAGGAAGATAAAGCAAGGCATTATTCTTTTTGCACTTTATTTAATCTTATCTCTTCATTTTTTATTGTGCTGCGTATAACTTTGTATTTACTATTGTTTAATTCATTTAGACTTAAAACATCATTCATTCTTGTTGTGTTAATTTTGTATTTAAAGTAGATATTGCGTTCATTAAGGATTTCATTTTTTTTTAGATTTTCTTTTGCAAATACAATGGGCTCGATTATATCAATATACATATTAATGTAATTATGTCTTTTGTAGCTTTCAAAGTTTTTTGCATAATAAACTAGAGTTTTTTGAATTGGAATATTTTTGTATGAACTGTTGCTTTTTACTTTAAATTTTATTTTTTTGAAAAATTTATCTTCTATGTTTATTTCAGATTCATCAAAGCTGAATTGAAGTATATACATGTTTTCATTTGATAAATTTTTTGTGATGTAATAAATTATTTCAAAAATTATTGATTTTTTTGTTAAATGTGGAGGGATATATATTTTTGATAAGCTTTGATTGTTACATATTGTTGAATACTTCTTTGAAAAGAAATATGCTTTACTAGGAGTGATATTGAAGCACAAATCATGAGTAGCACTTATAATTGAGCTTGTTGTGGAAAATAAAATAAAAATAAATAATCTTTTTTTTATTTTACTGCCTTTTTAAATTATTTGCAATTCCTAACATATTGTCAGAGGTTTGAATAGCCTTTGAGTTTATTTCATAAGCTCTTTGAGCTACTATCATTGTTACCATTTCTTCAGCAATAGATACATTTGACATTTCAAGTATGCCTTGTCTTAGTCTTCCCATGCCCTCACTTCCTGGTATTCCTGCTATTTCTTGGCCTGATCCAGCTGTTTCTTTAAATAAATTACTTCCAATAGCGCTTAGTCCTGCCGGGTTAACAAATCTTGATATTTCAATTTGTCCAAGCTCTATTGGTTCGTTACTGTTATCAATTTTTACCGACACTATTCCTTGCTCAGATATTGTAATTGAGCTTTGTATATATTCTTCTGGAAAAAATATATTGGGCAATACCTTGTATCCTTGGCTTGTTACAAGCTCTCGATTAGAATCAATTTTAAATGACCCGTCTCTAGTATATGCATAAGTTCCATCAGGTAGAAGAATTTTGTAAAATCCATCTCCTTCAATAGCAACATCAGTGAGTAAATTGGTAGATTGCATTTTTCCTTGTTCAAATATTCTCTGAGTAGCAGCAATTTTTGTTCCGTGACCGACTTGATTTCCAAGCGGTCTTAAAGTATTTTCAGTTGCAGGGGTTCCTGCTCTGTTTTGGGTCTGATAAATCAAATCTTCAAATTCTGCTCTTATTTTTTTAAATCCTATAGTATTCACATTTGAAAGATTATTGGCAATTGTGTCTACATTGTATTGTTGTGCAGTCATTCCGCTTGCTGCTGTCCATAATGCTCTCATCATAAAATATGCTCCTTAATATTTTCCAATTTCATTTATTAATTTTCCTAAGAGACTGTCTTCAGTTTGTATTGTTTTTTGATTAGCTTCATAAGCTCTGTTAATTTCAATCATTAAAACCATTTCGTTAACAGTATTAACATTTGAAGCTTCAAGTGTTTCTGTTTCTATTTTAGGCCTTAATGATACATCAATTTCTTGTGCTTTGCCAGATATTTTTGTATCAACCCACAAAGAATTACCCTGTTTTTTGAGAAATCTGGGATTTTCAAAATTTACAATTCTAATGGTGTCAAGCAGCTCATAATTTTCCCAAGAATTTTCATATTCACTAACAAGTCTTTTGGGGGTTGATTCAAAGTTTGAATTGTGAAAGATTTGTCCCTGAGATGTTATTTTAAAATTATTTTTTTTAAGATATATATATCCTTTTTCCCCTAGAACAGGAAATCCGCTTTTTGTAACAAGGATTCCCTCTTTTCCAATAGTAAAAGAGCCGTTTCTTGTATATCTTTCTCCATCTGAAGTTTGTATTACGAAAAACCCTTGATCAGTGAGTGCTAAATCTAATGGATTGCCAGTAGTTTTTAATGGACCTTGTTCAAACACTGTGTATATCTCATTTTCTTCAACTCCTGTTCCTAGTTTACCTACAACCGGAGCTGTTTCAAGGTGTCCTTTAGGAAATTTATAAAGGCCATCATCATTTAGTCTTCTTATTAGCATTTCTGGAAATGCTTTTTGAATGGATAAATCTTTTTTGTATCCAATAAGATCTATGTTTGCCAAATTATTTGACACTGCGTCAAGTTTGCGTCTTTCTGCCATCATTCCGCTGGCAGCTGTATAAATTCCTCTTATCATAGTTGAATCCTTAAAGACAAATAACTTTATTAATATTAGCATTAATTGTTCCATATAACAATTAATTGACCTATTGTGTTTTGTTTAATTTTATATTTTTATCTAGGTTTTTATTTTTATAAATAATTAAACTTATAGGATAAGTTGTATAATTGTGTTTGTGGCTAATTTTAAATTAGCTGCCTTAAATGAGTAATTTAAAAAAAGAACTATAATTTAGGATTATTTAGTTTTAAGGAGAATTGATGAATAGAGTTTTTTCAAGGTTTTTTCTTTTTCTTTGTTTTTCAATGTTTTTATTTGCAAATTCAGAAGATTCAAATGAAAACAAAATTGTTAATAAAGATGAAAACCTTGGTTTTGAAAATGAAGTTTTAGGATATTGGGTTGGTTATAATGATGTGAGTAACATAAAAAATTCTATTATATATATTTATAAATATAATGGAGAAGTTTATGGTCGAATTTTAGCTATCATAAAAGATGGTAAAAAGTATGATACTAAAAATCCCTCAGGAGACACTGTTGTTGGGTTTGAAAATCTTGCAATAGAAGGTCTTGATTTTATGTGGGGCCTTAAGTATTCTTCTTCTTCTAAAAAGTGGGATAGGGGCAAAATAATAGATCCTAAAAACGGCAAAATTTATAATTCTGAGATGAGTGTTGATAGTAAAACTGGGAATCTTGTCACCAAGGGGAAAGTTTGGATTTTTGGTAGAAGCAAAATTTGGACAAGGGCTAAAGCTGATGAAATGCCAGAAGTAGACTTGCAAAATCTTGTTCCAGCTCCCCCTATAAAAAATTAAATTTGTCTTTTGGTCTTGCTATTTTGAAAAAATATATAAACATATAGATGGGGTGAGTAGGTTATGAAAAATAAGACAGAGTATTATGATCAGTTTATTTCAAAAATACCCGATTTTCCTAAAAAGGGTGTTCTTTTTTATGATATTACTAGTGTTTTGCTAAAACCCGAAGTTTATAGTTCATTAATAAATGAGGTATATTCTTTTTATAATTTTAAAAAGATTGATTGCATTGCAGTTGTTGAGTCTAGGGGATATTTAATAGGTGCTCCTTTGTCTTTAAAAATGCAACTTCCTCTTGTTTTAATTCGAAAAGAGGGTAAATTACCTAGAGAGGTTTTTAGTGAGGAGTATGAGCTTGAATATGGTTTTGGGAGAATAGAAGTGCACAAAGACGATGTTAGGATGTATTCCAATATTCTTTTAATAGATGATATATTAGCTACCGGTGGAACTTTAAAGTCGTCTGCAATTTTGCTAGAGAGAGCCGGAGGCAAGGTTAAAGATATTTTTTGTTTTATTGAGCTTTGTGGTATTAATGGTAGACAAAGCCTTGAAAGTTATGAAGTCAATTCTCTTGTAAGGTATAATTAATTTAATGCTTGACTTTTCTTTTTTATTAAATTTACAATATTTAGTTGAGGTAATGTATGTATGCACTGGTAGAAATAAATGGCAAGCAATATAAGGCTATTGAGGGCGAATTTTTAAAAATAGATAAAATTTCTCATATTGAAAAGGAGAAGTTGGAATTTAATAATGTTTTGCTTATTAATAAAGACGGAGAGGTTAAAATAGGAAAGCCTTATGTTGTAAATTCTCTTATTAGATGCACCTATAAAGAAGATAAAAAAGATAAAAAGGTTGTTTCTTATAGATACAGAAGAAGAAAATCAAGTGAGAGAAAAGTTGGGCACAGACAAACCTATTCTTATATTTTGGTTGATGAAATAGTTTTTTAATTTTGTTGATTAATGTTTTAGTAAAAGTAAAAGACGATGTAATCATTTATCTTTTAGCCAATGGTCATGCTATAAGTAAGAATAATATTAACGTTGTCTGTTCTTCTTTTTCTTTTATTTTAAGAACCTTTTTTAGTGTTCTTGATCTTGAGGGTGAGGCTTTTGTTGTGAAAAATTCAGAAAGAGGTTATTTAGAATTTAAGCCCTTTTTTAAGGATTTGAGCAAAGAAAGTCTTTTATATTATAGTAGGTTTTTAATTAGAGGTATAAATGATTTGTGCTTTGAATATCCTGATGATATTAAATTAATTTTGGAGGAAAATTAATGGCAACAAGTAAAAGTGGTGGTAGTTCAAAAAATGGACGAGATTCTATATCCAAGCGACTTGGAGTTAAAAGAAGCGGTGGTCAGTTTGTTAGGGCTGGAGAAATAATTGTTAGACAAAGAGGTACAAAATTTCATAAGGGTAAAAACGTCGGCCTTGGAAGAGATTATACAATATTTGCACTTTCATCTGGTAAGGTAGAGTTTAAAACTTTGAAGGGACGAAAATATGTAAATATTGTTTAGTTTTAATTGAAAAAATTAGGGATTAATTGAAAAATTGGAGAAAGGTTGTATAACTTTAAGGACTCTGTAAATATAACGGTAGTTTCAGGCAATGGTGGTTCTGGATGTGTTTCTTTTTTGAGAGAAAAGTTTAATGCAAAAGGCGGTCCAGATGGCGGAAATGGCGGGAGTGGTGGAAGTGTAGTTTTTAGGGTGAGAGAAAATCTCAGCACTTTGTCTTTTTATAAAAATGGCCATGTGCTTTGTGCCGAAAATGGTAAACCTGGAATGGGTTTTAAAAGAAGTGGTGCTAATGGTAAAGATTTAATTCTTTTTGTTCCCCCAAATACAGAAGTTTATAATGAAAATGATGGAACTCTTTTGTGTAGGCTTAAAAATTTAAATGACGAATTTGTTGTTTTAAAAGGTGGCAGAGGTGGTCTTGGTAATTGGAATTTTAAAACTTCAGTTAGAAGGGCGCCAAGGTTTGCTCAACCTGGGGAATCGGGCAATAGCTTGGGTGTGCGCCTTGAACTTTTTTTGGTGGCAGATATTGGACTTGTTGGTCTACCTAATGCTGGCAAATCTTCTCTTCTTAATAGAATAACCTCAGCAAAATCCAGGGTAGCAAATTATCCTTTTACAACAAAAATTCCTCATCTTGGTGTGTTGAGACTTTCTTATGATGATTTAATTATTGCAGATATTCCGGGAATAATTAAGGGTGCTAGCTTTGGAATAGGACTTGGGACTGAATTTTTAAAACATATTTCTAAAACCAAAATTTTAGCTTTGGTGATTGATGTTTCTGAAGCAAATTTTTTGGACTCATACAGCATTCTTTTAAATGAATTAAAATCTTATAATTATGATCTTCTTAATAAAAAAAAAATTATTATTGCCAATAAGCTTGATTTGAATGGTTCTGAGGAAAATTTTGATTGCTTGAGAAAAGCTTTAGGAAAAGAAAAGATTGTTGGCATCTCTATTTATGAGAATAGAGGAATTGATGAACTTATTAAAGAATTTTTTATTTTGGCTAAAACTTTTTAATAAAATTGATTTTTATGTCGGGCTTTTTGTTGTTAAGACTTGGTTTTTGGATATCAAGTTTAATTTGATTTAGGAAAAAATTTATGAGAATTGCAATATTGGGAGGCACTTATAATCCAGTTCATATTGGACATATTTTTTTGGCAAAAGAAATAGAGTATTTATTAAATGTTGATAGGGTAATATTTATTCCCACTTGCAATCCTGCTCATAAATTAATTGAAGAGAATGTTAGTATTAATAATAGAATAGATATGCTCAAGCTTGCATTAGAGAATGAAGATAAAATGTTTATAGATGATTGCGATATAATAAATGGTGGCATAACTTATACTGTTGATACTATTTCTTGTGTTAAAAAAAAATATAAAAACGATAAACTTTTCTTAGTTATTGGTGATGATCTTTTTCAAAATTTTGATTCATGGAAAAATCCTCAAAGCATTGTAAGTTCTGTTGATCTTGTTGTTGCTCACAGAGTCTACAAAGAGAAGCTTAAAAGTTCTTTTAAGCATATTTATATAGATAATAAAATAATACCGATTTCTTCATCAGAGATTAGAAATAGAATTGCAAATGGATTTCCTGTTAGCTATTTATTGCCTTTTGGTGTGTTAAAATACATTAAAGATAATAATTTATATGTCAAAAAGGTAAATATTTGAGAAAGGATTTAATTTTTTTATTTTTAATTGTTCTGATAATAGCCAGTGTAGTAGTTTTTTTTATTAGAAGTTCTAAAAAAGAGTTGGTTTACTTCGAGCTTAATACAAAAAGCAATATTAGTTTTTTGTTTTTAATAGAAGATCTTAACAAAAACCTTGTAAGTATGCAAGAAATTTTTATTAACATAAAAACAGGAAATATTGGGTTTTTAGATATTCCAATTCATACTGGATATGAAGATTTAAAAGGGAATATATCTTGGTTTAAAGATCTTTATAAAAAAAATTCTTTTAATAAGTTTTTATCTAAAATTTATACACAATTATCTCATGAATCAGATTATTATATTCGTTTCCAAAAAGAAAATTTTGTTAAACTTATTGATTACTTAGGGGGAGTTAGACTTCTTGTTAAAAACCCAGTAAAAGTTTATAGCTTTGAGGATTCTATTTTAATACCCTCTGGTACTTCCAATTTTGATGGTGACAAGGCATATGATTATTTGAGATATTTTAATGATGTTAATCAGTTTGAAGAGAGAGTTGAATTTTTTAAAGAATTTTTTAAAAAGCTTCTTTTCCAAATTTTAGATTTTGGTATTGAAAATGACAATTTTTTAAAAATATATTCCATGTTAGATACTAATCTTTCAGAGGTTGTTTTTAAGTATATTGTTAAAAATTATAAAATAAATAATGATAAAATTATTTCTATTAATATTAAAGGACAAGAAGAGATTTTTAAGGACAATGATAATAATTTGATAAAGGTGGTTTTTCCTTATTACGGGGGTGCTATTTTAAAAGAATCGGTGGATAAATTGAACAAAGAGCTTGTTAATGAAGGCGCAGAAGAGATAGTAAAGATTGTTGTTTTAAATGGAACAAAAGTTGTTGGGCTTGCAAAAAAAACAGCAAACATTTTTAATTCTTTAAAATTTAAAGTTTTAAAATTTGGTAATGCAGATAAAAATTCTTATAAAAATACCTTGGTTATAAATAATTCAGATAATTTAGAAATGGCTGTTAGAGTTGGAGAGTCAATTAAAACTTCAAATATTAAGCCAATTTCTGAGGTTCAAACTAAAAGATTGTTAGAGCTTGATAATCTTGATATTAATCCTGATGTAATAGTTATTTTAGGAGATGATTTTAATGGAAGATATGTTAAAAGTAAATGATATTAATGATTTATGTAAAATAATAAGTGATTTTAATGGAATTGATGTTATAGGCATTAATGTTAGCAATATTTGCAATTGGACTGATTTTTTTATAATAGCCACTTTTGTATCATTTAAGCAGATGGAAGCTTTGTATATTGATAAGATAATTAAATTTTTTAAAGAAAAAAAAATTAATCTTAATGTTCAAGGAAAAGGGTTGGTTTATGACTGGACTGTTGTTTCAGGTTCAAATTTAGTAATTCATTTAATGAGTGAAAAGTCTAGAAAATACTACGAACTTGAAAAAATATGGTCCAAAGGAATCATTATTTATTCTTAATTACTGTTTAATTAAAATTAATTAAAAAAACTAAAAATATCATAAAAATATGTTTACAAAAAATAGAAAATATTTTAGATTTAAGTTATGTACTTTTTGCGGGAGGCTTATAAGTGGATATTACAGACATAAGGATTAAGAAAGTTGATAGTAAAAATTCTGGTTCTAAATTGTTAGCATATGTTGCAGTTACTTTTGATAATTGCTTGGTTCTTCACAATATTAGAGTTATCAAAGGGCAAAAGGGAGTATTTATTGCTATGCCTAACAGAAGAACTAGAGTAGGTGAATATAAAGACATTGTACATCCTATTAGTCAGGACTTTAGGAAAGCTTTGCAAACTTCTATTTTTAAAGAATATATAAGAGAAAATCCAGCTGATCTTGAGCTTGAATTAGATTTTTAAATAATTGTTGACAAAGCTCGTTGTATCTTGTATGCTTGTCAATTGTAAGTAAGTATTAATAAGGTATTTGGGACGTCGACAAGTGGTAAGTCAACTGGTTTTGGTCCAGTCATTCGAGGGTTCGAATCCTTCCGTCCCAGTATTTTACATTAGGAGTTTTTTGGTGGAAAATAGCAGGATTTTAAGTTGCCAATATAGATCAAGTTTTGGGTCTTCTAATGCTCGCAGAATAAGAGCTAAGTGTGAAATACCGGCTGTTGTTTACGGGCAGGGTAATGATGTTTCACACTTGAGAATTAAGAGTAGTGAGTTTAATAAGAAATTTGCAAAGTTTACAGATAATACTGTCTTAATATTGGATGACGGCAAGCTTGAAAGATGTGTTTTTGTTAAAGATGTTGCAGAAAATATTGCCAGCAAGCTCATTTATCATATTGATTTTTACGAAGTAGATAGGAATGTTGAGATTGAAAAATATGTTCCTGTCAAGCTTATTGGAGCTTCTGTTGGGGTTAAAGAGGGTGGAATTTTGACTGTTTTAAAAGAGCAGGTTAAAGTAAAGTCTTTGCCCTTGGATTTGCCAGAATTCATAGAGCTTGATTTAACTCCTGTTAATAAAGGGGATAGCGTTCTTCTTAAAGATCTTGTGTTGCCTTCTAATGTTAGGCTTGCAGAAAATGACGAGAATTTGGAAGTTGTTATTATAAAGTGATTTTATGGGGTTGTTGATACTTGGATTAGGAAACCCTGGATTAGAATTTTCTTTAACTAGGCATAATGTTGGTTTTTCTCTTTTAGATAAAATTGTTTCTAAAAACGGCCTTTTTTTAAAAAGAAAAAAAAAATATGAATATTCAGAATTAAGAATGATTTCTAGAAGAGTAATTTTGGTTAAGCCTTTGACTTATATGAATCTAAGCGGGTCTTTATTCCCTTCAATATTTTCAGATTTTTATATGTGTATAAAGAATTTATTAGTGGTTCTTGACAATGTTGATCTTCCTTTGGGGAAATGCAGGCTTAAAGAGCGAGGAGGCATGTCTAGTCATAATGGTCTTAAGTCAATTTCAAGTGTTCTTGGAAGCTCTAACTACAGCAGACTTTATATTGGGGTTGGAAGCAATTCTATGTGCGATATAAAGAGTTTTGTTCTTTCTAGATTTTGTAAGGATGAAATAGATAGGCTTGAAAAATTGTATGATTTTTTAAGTGATGAGCTGATTGATATTAGCGAGGCAAATTTTCAAAATAAGGTTCAAAAAATTAATTCTAGTAATTTTTAATGCATTTTTTAGACGATAATATACAAATTAAAATAGATAAATTTTATAAAAAAAATTCTTTAAATAAAAATCGGGTTATTGTTGCTTTTTCTGGTGGGGCTGATTCTACAACTTTATTATTGAATTTAAAATATTATTTGAGCAATAATGTTATTGCATTTTATTTTGCTCATTTTATTAGATCTGATAATGAGCAGAATCAAGAGATAGAGCATGTAAAGGGGTTTTGTGATCTTTACAATATTTCTTTACAAATTAAAAAATGTGATATAGATATAAAAAGTGAATCAGCTAGGTTAGGGATATCTATTGAAGAGCTTGCAAGGAAATGTAGATATAATGCTTTAGAAAATGCTCTTAAAGAAAATGATGCAAATTATATTGCACTTGCTCATAACGAGAACGATCAAATTGAAACAATAATTATGAGATTTTTTCAAGGATCTTTTTTGGATGGTCTTATAGGTATTCCTGGTGTCAATAGAAATATTATAAGGCCCTTACTTGAGGTTTCAAGACTGGAAATTGAGAATTTTTTATCTTTGAATAATATTAGGTTTTTTGTTGATAGCACAAATGCTCAAAATTTATATCTAAGAAATAGGGTTAGAAATAATTTACTACCCGCTATAAAAAAGGTTTTTAAAGGATATGAAAAATGTCTTAAAAGAATATCTGAATTTTCAAAGGAGTTTGTAGATTATTTTGAAAAAGATGAATTTTTTCCTGTTGAGAAAGGTAAATATTATTATTCTTTTGATTTGAAAACTTTTTTAGATTTTCCTAAGTATTTGGTGTTTAGATTGATTTTTAAAATTTTAAATTCAGAAGGAATTGTGACCAAAGTTTCTTATAAGGCCCTTAATGAATTGTTTAAAGTAGAGGTTAATAGGAAGAAAAATAATGTTTTGTTAAAAACCAATGATTTTTTTTTAGAAAAAAGGCATAATAAAATTAATTTAATTTTTAAAAGGGATGAAAAATTTTACAAACCTTTTGATTTTATTTTGGAAGTTGGCAAATGGTATAGTTTATCTTTAGGTAAGATTTTGCTAAAATATTTAGAGTGTAATGCAGCTTCTATATCAAGGTTAAAATGTTGTTCTTATGAGTTTAGGTATAAATTTTTTAAGGATAGGTTAAAAGCAAAAAAATTTTTTTCTAAGTTTATAAGGTGTAATCCAATTTATTTAATGTTGTTAGCATTGGATAACAGGTTAATTGGAATTATTGATTTAAATACTTTAAACTTAGTATGGAGTGAAAAAAGCATTCTTAAAAAAATTAGTATATCTTTGATTGGAGGGCTTTTAGAGGAATGAATGGCAATAATAATATGAATAATAATGGAAAATCTAATAACAAAAAGAAAAATAAAAATTGGATTTTAGGGCTTGTTGTTGTTTTCCTAATTTCAGCGATATTTATGTCATATTTTGTAAAGGGGGGGGAAAGCTATAAAAATGTTCCTTATAGCACTTTTCAGAGCTATTTAGATAATGGTTTAGTTGAGTCTGTAGTAATAATTGATAAAAATTTGATTCAATTTGTTGTCAAGGGTTCTAACTTTGCAAAGTCTTATTTTTCTACCAGTATTCCCTATCTTGATATAAATCTGCTTGCAGAACTAAAAAGTAAAAAAGTTGAGCTTAGCTCAGGAAAAAGTCAAGCTTCTCTGATTGGAGTTTTATTGCAAACTTTGCCATGGATTTTATTTTTTATTTTCTTTTTCTTTATATTTCGTCAAACTCAAGGTGGTGGTGGAAAGGTTTTTACATTTGGGAAAAGTAATGCTCAAAAGTATGAAGCTGGAAAGAATAAAATCACCTTTAAAGATGTGGCTGGCCAAGAAGAAGTTAAGCAAGAGCTTTGCGAAGTTGTTGAATTTCTTAAAAATCCAAAAAAATTTGAAAAAATAGGTGCTAGAATCCCCAAGGGAGTGCTTTTAGTTGGTTCTCCGGGTACTGGTAAGACTTTACTTGCCAAAGCTGTTGCCGGTGAGGCTGGGGTTAGTTTTTTTCATATGTCAGGTTCAGATTTTGTTGAAATGTTTGTTGGGGTTGGAGCAAGTCGTGTTAGAGATTTATTTGATAATGCTAGAAAAAATTCTCCATGTATTATTTTTATTGATGAGCTTGATGCTGTTGGTCGAAGTCGTGGTGCAGGGCTTGGTGGTGGTCATGATGAAAGAGAACAAACTCTTAATCAGCTATTGGTTGAAATGGATGGATTTGGAACGCATACTAATGTAATTGTTATGGCTGCCACAAATCGTCCAGATGTTCTTGATTCTGCTTTGCTTAGGCCCGGTAGGTTTGACAGGCAAGTAACAGTTTCTTTGCCTGATATTAAGGAAAGAGAGGCAATATTAAATATTCATTCTTCAAAAACAAAGCTTTCAAAAGATATTAATTTGCAGGTAATAGCAAGAGCTACTCCTGGAGCTAGTGGTGCTGATCTTGCAAATTTAATTAATGAAGGAGCTTTAATAGCTGCAAGGAATAATCAAGATGAAATTTTAATGAAGGATATGGAAGAGGCCAGAGATAAAATATTGATGGGAGTTGCAAAAAAATCCATGACTATTACTGATAGGCAAAAGCTTGAAACAGCTTATCATGAGGCAGGTCATGCTTTACTTCACTATTATCTTAAACATGCTGATCCACTGCACAAGGTTACCATTATTCCAAGGGGCCGGGCACTTGGTGTTGCATTTTCTCTTCCAAGGGAAGATAGGCTTTCAATAAACAAACACCAAATTCTTGATAAAATAAAGATATGCTATGGCGGTTATGCTAGTGAGCAAATAAATTTGGGCGTTACAACAGCGGGCGTTCAAAATGATTTAATGCAAGCTACTAGCTTGGCTAAAAAGATGGTTACGGAGTGGGGGATGGGTGAAGAAGTTGGTCCAATATTTTTAGTAGACGATGAAGCGCCTATTTTTCTTCCAAAAGAGTTTTCAAAGTCTAAGGCTTATTCTGAGAACACTGCTGATAAAGTTGACAGAGAGGTAAAAAGAATACTTGAGGAATGTTTAAAAGAGGCATCAGATATACTTTTAAAGCATAAGGACCAACTTGTTAAGCTTGCAAAAGAACTTGTTTTAAAAGAAACTTTGACAGACAAAGAAGTGAGAGAGCTTTTGGGTTTTGAAGCTAATAAAGATGAATATGATTTATTAGTGGCAGACTCTATTGTAAAAGAAGCAAAGGAGGAAGATGTAAAAGGCTAGGTAAGTGTTTATGTTTTATTTAAAGATGGGTTTAATTCTTTTTATTTTTATAAACCTAGATGCAATTTCAATCAAAGAAGATGAAGATATTTCAATTATTCTTTTTAATGAGTCTAAAAAATTTTCCAATTTACAAAAAGGAAATGATTTGATTTATGGATCTCTTGATTTCAATTTGTTAGCTTCAGATGCTCTTTATGAACTTTCATTAAAAGAGGATATTGCCTTAATAGATAAAATTTATTTATTAAAAGAAGCAATTAATATTAATAACTTTAAAGTAGTAACTCTTAAAGAAGTATATACTTATTATTTTGCGTTGCTTTTAAGGCAAAATGAAAATAAGAGTATGTATGAAGAAATTATCGCTTTGTATGGAAACTTAAATGAAGAATTGCAAATAGATAAAGATTTAATTTACATGAGACTTGAAGCTTCTGGAAGACTTGAAAGTTTTGGAAAAGATTTTAAAAAAATTTTATTTAAAGCTTTTTCTTTGTATGGCAATGATTTTTTATTTTTTAAGTGGTTTTTAAAAGAAGATAGGTTTTTTTTTAGCATTTTTAATACCATTAAATCAAAAGAAAATTTTTTCTTTACACATGAAAACATTAATTATATATTTAGAAATTCAGATTTTAATTATGACAATTCTGTTTCTTTGTTTTCTTTTCTTAAGGATAAAATTAAAGAATACAATGGAATTCATAGCATTTATTTTTTAAAATACAAACTTTTAGATCCTTCTGAAGCTTATAGGGCTTTTAAAAAATTTCCTCCCGAGACGATAAATGAATATAAAATGTTTTATGATCTTTTAGAGGATCCTGACATGAAGAATAAATTTTTAGAAGATTATAAAAATTTGTCAGGAATTTATTGTATTGATAATAAAAATAATATTGCCATACTCAAAGATGGAGTTTTAGTAGGCATTTTTTCAGGAATAGTAGACTTTGACAATAAATTTAGTTTAAATAGCAAATATTTTAATAAAGTTTATTTTAAAGACAAGTTTCCAGTTTATTATGAGAATAGTTTGCTTGGTTATAAAATAAGTTATTCTGTTTACCCTTACGTTGATATGATTGAGGTTCAATATCCTAATAAAAGAGATGTTTATACTTTTGCTTTACATACTTTTAAGTGCAATCTTTTTAACAATTTGGGCTGCAATTTAAATAGTCTTGGGATCAGGGAGTTGTTCTTGGTTGATATTAAAGATTTTTTTATGCCAAATGCTTTAAATTTATTTTTTAAAAAAACTTCTGTTTTAGATATTAGATCAAGCTTAATAAGTAAAAAAAAATATTTTGGATCTAATTTGGTAGAAATTAAAAATTATGTGGTTGGAGGTTTGGTTTCAATTTATAGAAAAGTTAATGGTTCTGAAAAATTTAATTATATTGAGATTTATGAGAAAGGTAAACTAAAAATAAAGAAGGCTTTATTAGATGATGATATTTTTGAAAGTTATTATTCTTTTGAATAAGAGCTTTAATAAAGGCCTAAAAATTAATATTTAGGCTTTTAGTGTTAATGTTTTTTTGTTCTTTATTTTGTATAATTGAATTTTAATTTACTCTAGGGAGGATTTTTGGGCTTTTGTTTAGACTTTGCTAATAAAGAAGATACTAAATTAAATAACATTGTCTCTATTAGTCATTTTGATTTTAAAGTAAAAATAAACTTAATTCTTGTAGTTGGACCTATGGGAAGTGGAAAAACAGAATATGCTGCAAAAATTTATAAAGATTCGCTTGTTGTAAGAAAAAAATCTTTCAAAGTATTGGGTAATATTATTAAAGGAAATAGAAATAGAGTTAATGTATTTTTTATTAGAAATTTTCTTGACAAGAGGAGGTTTCAGGATTATCCAGAAAATGTAATACCATATAGAGGTGGCGGAAAAGATAAAATTGATGAGATTGGTTTTGCCAGCAACTCTTTTGATATTGAAAATTTAATAGCTTCTAATCCTAGTTGTGGCACCTTTATTATTGATGAGGCATGTTTTTATGATGAGCGTTTAATTTTTGTTTTAAATAAAATTTCATTAAATGAGAATATCTTATTTGTATTGCCCACACTGCTTTATAATTTTAGAAAAGAATCTTTTAATGATACTGCTAAACTTTTGGTAGAATATTCAGATAAGATTTATAAGCTTGGAGCTTATTGTGGGCACATTGATTGCATGGAAGAATCTTTTTTTTCGTATAGGTATTATTTTTACAATAATAAAGAAATTCCAGCTCCTTATTTTGATCCTTTGCTTATTGTTGGTGGTGATGAAAAGATTGAATCTGCTATTTACCCAAATTACTCTACAAGATGTTCAATGCATCATTATCTTGTGGGCAAGGAATATTTTTTTTCTTTTTTAAAGCCATTTGCCTTGCTATATTCACAAGGAGATAAAAAATTTCTTGAAAATGAAATTATAGCGTTAAGCACTGATGTTGAAAATTCTAATTTTGTAAATTCTTTAGATAGTGAAAAAGCGTGTGAATTTAGAGCTGAGATTTTAAGGAATATTTTAGAATTGCCTTTTTTAGCAGAAAGAGCGTTAATAACTCTTTTCTCAGAATATAGTATTTTGAGTAAGGATAATTTTAAAGATCTTGTTTTTAAGTTTTCTTTAAATAAGGATTATATAAATAAAATTTTTTTTCCCAAAGAAGGTAAAGAATTTTTTTAATAATAGTTTGGCCTTTGTTCAAAAAATGCTTTAGTTTCGTCAATTCTTAGTAGTTCTTTTTTAATAATGTCATAGTAATTAAGCTTTTTAAGAGAAATTTTATGATATTCGTCTTCCCAGTTTGTTATTCCATCGTTTTCTAGTTTGACAGATTTGTAATTTTCAAGTTTTTTATGGTATTTTAATGCTTCATTGTAATAATTAATAGCCATTTTATATAATTTTTTCGATTTTTCTAGATTTAGAATAATTCCATTTTTTTCTGGAGTTTTAAAAAAATATAAATTTCTTGTGTCGAATAAATCTCCTAAATGTAAATTTTGCTTAACTAGAAGCAAGTTTACATGCATTTTGAAAAGAAGTTGATATTTTATCCACTGTTCTTTAGTTTCTATTTTAGTTAGTGAGTATTTTGGGTTTCCAAATGGGTATTTTAAGGCTTTTTGAAGAAAAAATATATTTTTTTTGTAGTTTTCAGGTTTTTTTTTCATTTGAGTGTTAAAGATTACGTACCATTGTTCTGCATAATAAAATTTGGACGATGCATTTATCTTTGCAGATGCTACTAAAAGAAGTAAAATTAAATTTATTTGGAAAGTGATATTTTTAAAAATATAATTAATCATATGATTAATTATATTAGAATTTTATTAGATTAAAAATTTTTTTTGCGTTTTTATCTAAATTGTCTTTTATTGAATTGTCGATGTAAATCACATTAATTTGATTTTCTAGTTTTTTAAATATTTTTAAGTATTTTAGAGCAATTTGTTCAAAAGTTTTGTATTTTTCAAGTTCAAAAAGATCACTTTGTGTTCTATTTTTTTGTATTCTTTCATAAGCTATTTTTGGGTCTGTTTTAATAAAGAATACTTTTTCAGGCAATGGAAAGTTTTTATTTAATTCATATCCTAATTTTCCTTGATAGGCAATTGATGAGAATAAATAGCGATCAGTTATTATTTTTGTGGATTTTGTGTTTAAAATTTCTAGTATACCACCTTTTTTATATAAATGATCATGTCGATCTGCTGCATAAAGATATGCAAATGTTGATTCTTTTAAAGGGTTTTCAAAATTCATTAATTGTTCTCTTATCATTTCTCCAATTATTCCGCTTGATGGTTCTTTTGTAAAATAATACTTTGATTCATCGTTGCAAAGAGTTTTTAGTTTATTAGTTATGCTTGTTTTTCCGCTTCCATCAATTCCTTCTATGCAATAAAAGTTTTTTAATATTTTAATCACAAATCTTTTTTCTTCCTTTCTTTTGGTGTTAATAATTAAGTTATCGATAATTATTATATAATAATAATTATCGATATATGAGTGTATGAATTTGGTGTTTTGGAGAAATAAGACATTTTTATTATTGATTTTATCATTTTTTATTTTTGTTTTAATAATTTTTTCCATTAATCTATTTGTTCAAGTTCAAATTTATTCTGCAAAGTTTTTTGCTATAAAATATCTTGAATCAAAATTTGGCTTTAGGATTAAATATGATAAAATTTCACCGTATTTCTTATCATCTATCAAAATAGACGGTTTAGAGCTAAGCTTGGATGGAAAAGATAAGATATTAATAGATATTGTTAGGGTAGATTTAAATCTGTTTAAATTAATTTTAGGTGATGAAAATATTATTTTAAATGTTTATGTTAAAGGAAGTAATTTAAATTTTGATATAAACGACTTTAGTTTATCTGATGATTTAAATCCTAGCAATGCCTATCCTGACAATGGAAATGTAATTTTAAATAAAATTTTAAACTATCTTTATAGGTTAAATATTAATTTAGAAAATATTAATATTAATATTAAGCTTAACAATAATAGTTGGTTGAATTTTAAAGTTAAAAATTTTTCCTTAAATACCGTAGATGAAGATTTTTTATTTAGCTCTGTAGTTGATTTTAGTGCTGTTAAAAATTCAAAAATTAATTTGCTGTCTGAAAGAGTTGATAATGAAATTTTAGATTCAACTTTCTATTTTGAGGGGAAATTCAAAAAAGGCTTTGAGGATGGCTATGTTAATTTTAGTTTTTTTGAATTTAAAACAAGTTATTTTTCTTTGCTTGATCAAGGATTTCAAATAAATTATTCAAAAGGAAATTTAAAAATTTTTAATTTAAGAAGAGAGAATTTTGATTTTAATTTAAGTTATGATAAGGCTAATGGTTTTGTTCGATTAGATGCTTTATTTTTAAATGTTAATCTTTTAGATTGGATTAAGCTAAACAAAGGCTTTGAAATCTATAAAGATTATTTTGATATAAGTTTAAATAGTCAATTTGCATTTTCCTATGATTTTAAGGATAAAGATTTAAGATATGCAGGAATAATAGATTCATCTTTAAATTTAGATACTATAGGTAAAGAAATTCAAGGTTTACAGCTTGAAATCAAGGGAGATGATAGCATTGTAAGCATTAAGAATGCTTTTTTAAAGCTTAAAAGGGGAGTTGTAAATTATAAGGGTTATTATTCTTTGAAAGACTTGCTTCCAATAGGACGTCTTAACTTTAAGTCTGCAAAAATTTTAAACTTTAACGACCTAAATGGGTATTTAGATTTTAGTAAAGATAAAGATATTTTTTCGGTTAAGTCTGATAATTTTAGTCTTGGAAATCTTAGTTTTCAAAATTTAAGTTTAAAAACTTATTTTTTAAACGATAAAATTTTTGTTGACTATTTGATTTATTTAGAAAATAAAAATTCTCAAATTTCTTTAAAAGGAGATCTTAATGATAAAGAATTTTCTTTTAATTTGGGTATTAAAGAATTTCCTTTGCTTTTTTTAAAAGAAGTAATTCCTAATTCTCACTTAATAAATTTTTTTCCCAAGACTTTATTTTCAGGTAAATATTTAAATTTAGTTTCCGATTTTAATTTAAATAAATTTGATTATTATAAAAATAAATTAAAAAAATTCAATTTCATGGTGTTTTCAAAGTTAGACAATTTTAAATTTGTGCTTGATGCTAGTGGAGAAAAAAATTTTTACAAATCAAACAATTTTGATTTTCAATACAATGATCATAATTTGCATTCCAGCCTGTTTGTTGAGCTAATTGAAAGTGGGTTTAATGTTATCACGAATTTTTCTTATTTGAATAAAATTTATCCTTTGCATTTTTCTGTTAATCTTAAAGATAAGTTTGTTGTTGCCGAATCTCCTCTTGGTCTTAAATTAGATTTCAATTATTTTGATTCTAAAATAATTTATACCCTTAATGTGAATGATTTTAAGGTTTACAATAAGACCTCTGATCTTTTGATAAATATAAATTTTTATGGGAATTATTTAGGCTATAATGACAATTTGAAATTTAAAATAGATAAGTTTAATATAATAAAAGCTTCTAAAATACCTGCCTATAATTTTAATTTTGGCTTTAGAGGCTTATATGAATATGATAATTTGTACATTTCTGATGTTAAGTTTGTAAACAAGTTTTCAAATTTACAAGGATATGGACAATTCAATTTAAAAGATAATTTTAATGGAAGTTTAAATCTATTTTCTAGTTCAAATTCAGAGAGATATTTTTTAGGAGTTAATTCCGATGAATATGGAAGTTATTTTTTGCTTAAATTTCAAGATCTGGATTTTTACAATTTTAATTCTTTATCCCTTTTAGAAGGAAAGGTTAATGGAAATTTTTTGCTAAATTTTAAAAAGAATGATTTTAAAGATTATTCTTTGAGTGGATATCTTGAGGCTGATAAATTAACTTTATTAGGCATTCCTATTCGGTTTTCTATGAATTTAGGATTATTGGACAATAAACTTAACATATATGATATAAAGGCTAAGCGCAATAGAAAAGAATTTCTTAGTGGTAGTCTAAGATACGATCTAAACAGCTCTATAGGTGTATCTAATATAGTTTTTAATAGCGACTTGTTTTCTTATAAGTTTAATGCAAATTTTAGAAACTTTCAAAGCAGGGATGAAGAGCGATTTGGGGTTTTGAAAACCAAAACAGAGGGTGAATTTTTCTTTAGAGATATTAAATATAAAAATGAATTTTTATCTAATCTTACGGTTGAATTTAGTAATGATTTTGAAAAATTTAATATGACTTCAATTGATTATGACCTTATTAATGTTTTATATCATTATGGCAGTGGAGAATATAGCTTTATTTTAAAAGATTATTTGCCTTTTAGTTTTAATTCATCAGGCAAAATAATTAAAAATAAAATTTTTGGAAATGTCAGAGATATTAAATTTGATTCAAAAATAATCACTAAAGATTTTTTAGATTCACATTCTTTATTCAATATTGACAATCATTTTATTCTTTACGATCTTCTTTTAAATGGCGAATTTGATATTGATGGGGATTTGTATAATCCCAATATTAATGGAAGTTTAAATATTCAAAAAGGATCAATTAGTACTGAGTATTTAAGAGCTTCTAGAAAGTTTGGTGGCGATAGAGCTTTAGAAATATTTGATATGCCAGTTGAAATTCAGGATAATAAAATCATTTTTAGTAATGAGTTTAGCCTAGATCGATATTCTAAGATTTTTGTTTCTACTAGTTTAAATTTAAATTTTTTAAGCGATACTATTATTGATTATTACAAAATAGACATTAATGTTACTGGTAGAACGGGAGTTCCTATTAAATTTGACAAAATTGCTTTAAGCTTTACAGGCTATGCTTTAGGCAATTTTTCAATTGAAGGAAATTCTGATGAAATTATGTTTAAGGGCATTTTAAATATTTCAAATGCTTGGGTTTATTCTCTTGAAAGTTCTGTTGTTGATTTATTAATAAATCCTTTCAAGCGAGCAAAAAGATCGCAAGCAGTTGATATTAATGTTCTAGATTTTGATATTTTAACTGATCTTGAGATAAATTTTGACAGCGGTGTTACTTTTCATTGGCCAGATAGTAATATTTCTTTTTTACAAGCTACTATTTCAAGAGGGGATAAACTTGTAATAAAATCTGACACAAAAACCGATGATTTTATTATTAAAGGAGATTTAAATATTTCAAGTGGTTTTGTTAATTATAACAATAAAAAATTTATCTTTAAAAGTAGCTCTTATATATCTTTTAATGAGAATAGAACCAAATTTGATCCATGGATAAAAGCTGAGGCCACAAATACTATTAAGGATGGAAATGATAAACTGCTTGTTACAATAAGTATTGATAGTCCTTTAAGTTTATGGAAAATTGAGTTTATGTCTTATCCTTCTAGAACTGAGCAGGAGATTAAATATTTGCTTTCAGGCTCAACAATAGGGGGGGCTGAGGGAGGATTGCGATCGGCAGGCACTAATGCTGCTGAAATGGCAATTGGAATAGTAAGTGACATTGCTCTTGATTTTTTAATTCAACCCATTGAAGATTATATGCGTTCTGTATTAAACTTAGACTTGTTGAGTATAAAGACAGATATATTGAAGAATTCTATTAATAGTAATTTTTTCAAAATCGGGAATCCTACTTTTGTTGATGTTCTTGACAATACAAGTGTTAAGGTAGGCAAATATCTTGTTGAAGGTGTTTTTATTAGCGGGGGCTTTGGCTTTTTGAAAGAGCAAATGACTCCTTTTTCAAAAGATTTAAATTTTGTTATCAATTTGGGCATTGAGTTTGATTCTCCATTTTTTTTGGTTAATTATGAGTTTGATTACAATTTTATGAAAAAAGGTTTAGATGGAATAGGAAATAATATAGGTATTTCTTGGAAATTTAAATATTAAATTGTTAAGAGGTTAAGATGGGTTCAATTAGAGGTTTGTTTTTTGTAAGTTTTTTAATATTTTTTGTTGTTTTTAGTTTTGGTCAAGTTGAAAATTATAAAGGGAAAATAATAAAGGATATTAATTTTGAAGGACTTAAGAATAAGAAGGAGAGAGATTTTATTAATATTTTAAAACCTTACATTGGCTTAGCATATTCTAATGAAATTTTTGATAAATTACAAATTGATCTTTATTCTCTTGATTATTTTTCTGGGCTTATTAAGCCTATGTTTAAAATAGATGGTGAGGATCTTTTTATCACATTTATTGTAAAAGAAAAATCTTTAGTTAATTCTGTTGTTTTTTCTGATAGCAGTAGAGTTTTTTGGAATAGCGAGCTTGTTGAAAAGGTGAATATTAAGACCAATGAGCCTTTAAATCTTGCAAGTGTTAATAAAGGTATTGATAAGCTTGAAGAGATGTATAAAGATATGGGATATTTTGAGGTTTCTGCAAATTTTGAAATCAAAGAAGAAGGAAATTTAGTTGATATTATTTTCAATATAGTAGCTGGACCTAAATATGTTGTTAAAGGGATTGACTTTGAAGGAAATTTAAGCTTTAAAAGCAGTACTTTGAGAAAATCTTTAGCATCAAGAGTAGTATCTCTTTTCTCAGATGGCAAATATTTAAAAAGTAATGTTGATAAGGACAAGCGTCAATTAGAGTCTTTTTATAAAAATAATGGATATATTGATGTTAAGATTATCAATAGTACTGTTGATATTAAAGATTCCCTTAAAGATTCTAAACGGCTAGAAAAGGAAGTTTTTTTGAAATATTTTCTTTCAGAAGGCAATGTTTTTAGATTTGGAAAGCTTGAAATTTCTGGTAATTCAGTTTTTAGTTTAGAGGAATTAAAAAGTTTTATTACCTTTAGTGAAGGTGATATTTTTAATAATTCTAAATTTGAGCAGGATTTTGCCAAAATTAAGGAAAGTTATTTTAAGGAGGGATATATTTTTACAGAAATTATTCCTTCACAAAAGATAAGAGGTGAGTTTGTCGATTTGTTGATTAAAATTTTAGAAAAGGATAAAGCTCATATTGAGTCTATTACTGTTTCTAAAAATAAAAATACAGCTTCGCATGTAATACTTAGAGAAATTCCTCTTCAAGATGGAGATGTTTTTAGTTTGGATAAGTTTAAGATGGGCATGGCGAACTTACAGCAACTTGGTTATTTTTCAAATGTAATTCCCGATATTGTTCCAGGCAATACGGAAGGGCTTATGAAAATAAATTTAAACATTGAGGAGCGAGCAACAAGTAATTTTGGATTTGGTATGAATTTTGGAGGCAATTCAAATTCTTCGTTTCCATTCTCAGTATTTGGGCAATGGGAGCTTTCTAATTTTTTAGGCGAAGGCTACTATTTTGCTGCAAGACTAAATTTATCTTTTTTAGAGCAAAGTCTTAGTTTGACATTTAGAGATAATTGGTTTTTTCAGAAAAGATGGACTGTAGGTGGATTTATAGATTTTTCACATTCTGTTAATACTGCTTATCAGGATATTAATGGGCCTATTTTTTCTGGCAAAAGGGAAGTTCCTGATCCATTTACAAGTTGGGAAGAATATCGAGATGCTAAAAGCTTTTCTGATTTTAATGCTATGAATTATTCTTTGCTTAAACTTAGTTTTGGAGGGTTTACAGGGTATACTTTTTCTAATTATCTTGGTAAGCAAACCCTTCTTGGTACTTTGCAAACCGCTTTAAAATATGTTTTTTATGATAATGAAATTAATAGGCCTTCAAATTATTATTTAAGAGATAATTACAAAACTTTTAGATTTGAAAATTCTCTTAGTTTGAGCGCAGCTTGGGATACAAGAAATTCTACCTCTTTATCTAATAATGGATTTTTACTTAAACAGCAGTTTGATTTTTTTGGTGGATTTTTATTTGGCCAGAGCCATTTTATTAAATCTTCTACAACCTTTGAGAGATATTTTTCTCTTTTAGGATATGAGGATGTGTTTACCCCTTATTTTGATATTATTTTGACCTTAAGGAGTGTCTATTCAAATATATTACCTCCTCTTGGTAATGGTTTTGAAATTGAAATTCAACCCCATCATCACATAGTTCTTAGTGAAAATTTCATGCAGGCTAGAGGTTGGGGGATTTTGAAAAATATTTACAGCTCCTTTGTAAATACTGTGCAAATATCTATTCCTTTGTTAAAAAATATTTTAGTTTGGGATGCTTTTTTTATAGATTTTGCTTCCTATTCTTTAGAAGGGCAAGAAAATTCTTTGTTTAGGCCTTTTAGTAGTTTTGTTTTTAGCTGGGGGACTGGAATTAGAAGTCTTTTGCCTCAATTGCCACTGTCTTTTGTAATAGCTTATCCTTTTTATTTTGACAATGATAAAGTTAACAGTTATTACAAATATTTTTCTGGATTTAAATTTTTCTTAGGAATTGAGATGAGATATTGATTATGCTATGGAGAAAATTTGTGTTTTTTTTGATTTTGCCATTGTTTTTTTTATTATCTTTTAATGTTTTTTCAATAGATGTTGTTAAAATAGGCATTGTTGATTTTGATAGAATTGTGATTGAAGTTTTAAATCCTCAATTGAAAGCTAATCTTGATCAAATAAAAAATCGGTATCAAGAACAAATAAATACATTAAATTTAGAACTTAAGAATTTAAGACAGATGTATGATAAATCGATTGCTGCTAATGACTTAGATAATGCAAGATCTTTTGGAAATCAATATAATTTGAAAGTTGATGAGCTAAAGAGAGTGTCTAGTTTGGCAAAAAATAATTTAGAACAGCAGAGATTGGCCAATATTAATAGTTTAAATAATAATAGTGAATCTTTAAGCAAAATACTTCGTGGTATTCAATATGTTGCAGAAATTAATGGGTTTTCTTTGATTATGAAAAAAAATAATCCGTATATTCTTTACCACAATAGCACTGTTGATATAACAGACGATGTTGTTAAGCATCTTTTGGAAAAGGACAATAAAAATCCTTAAATCTTTTTCTTTTAAGGTATTTTTTTTTAAAAAATTTGCAATATTCTATTTCAGAATAAGTCTAAATGTAGCTTAAACAAAAAGTTATTGCTTATTGTGAAAATTTTTTGTAAATGTTTTAAATTAATTGAATTTAAAACATTATACTTTCTAATAACTAGGTAGCTTTAATTGTATAAAATATTGCTTTTAGAGTCTTTTTATCATTTTATATTCTTTCTTTTTAATTGAATTATATTTATTTTATAATATCAATTGTAATTCAATATTATTTAGGAAGCATATGAAAAAAAATGTTACCCCAATGATGAGGCAGTACTTAGATATCAAGAAAAAATATAAAGACGCTATTCTTTTTTTCAGAGTAGGAAGTTTTTATGAAATGTTTTTTGATGATGCAATTGAGGCAAGCAAGCTTCTTAATTTAACATTGACAAAAAGAGAAAATGTTCCAATGTGTGGTGTGCCTTACCATACTAGTAAGGAATATATAAGAAAATTAATTTTATTTGATAAAAAGGTTGCAATTTGTGAACAAGCCTCTAATTCTACTTCTGTGGGGCCTTTAGAAAGAGAGGTTGTTGAGGTAATAACCCCAGGTGTTATTATTGATGAAGATTTTTTAAATGATGATGTTAATAACTATTTAGTTGCTATTAGTGATTATAAAAATTATTATTCGTTTTCTTATATAGATTTATCTACTTCTAGTCTTGGGATAATGTTTTATGAGAATAGTTTTATTGAAAAGCTTAAAAGGGATCTTGAGAAATACTCTCCTAAAGAGATAATAGTTTCTGAAAATTTTTATTATGAATATTCAGAGAAGCTTAATCTTAGTCGGTTTTTAATTAATAGAGTGCCCACTTGGCATCTTGATAAGGATGTTGCAATAAAAACAATAAAGGAGCATTTTAACATACTTGGATTGAGCCCTCTTGGATTTGATGAAGAGAAGCCTTATTACATTTCAATTTTTCTCATTATAAATCATATAAAAAATAATTTAAAAAATTTATTAAGCAATATTGATAAAATAGATATTAATAATGATTCTTTATACATGTTTCTTGATGATGTAACTCAAGTTAATCTTGAACTTGTAAAAAATAATAATGATTTTTCTTCTCAATATTCATTATATTCTGTGTTAAATGATTGCAAAACTGCAATGGGAAAAAGACTTTTAAGAGAATATATTTTAAATCCAATTTTAAATATTTCTGAGATTAATACTAGACTAGATCATGTTGAATTTTTTTGCAAAAATATTAGCTTAACTATGGCTTTAAGGGAAACTTTTATTAATATATGGGATATTGAGAGAATAATATCTAGGATTCAAATGAAAAGATATATTAAAAAAGATTTTTTATTTATTGAAAAAGCTCTTTCTGTATTTTTTACGGTAAAAAGGTTATTTGACAAACATAATTTTGATTATTGGAATTTTGATAAGTTTGAAGAGGATAGCATTTCTAAGGTTTATTTTTTGATCAATAGTGCAATTTCAAGCTCGCCCGATGAGCTTATTAAAAGAGGTTATGATTTAAAGCTTGATAGCTTGAAAGATTTAAAGATTAATGCAAATAAATATATTGATGAATATCTTGAATCAGAAAAATTTCTTAGCAAAATCAATAACCTAAAGATTAGAAAAACTAATAATAGGGGATTATTTTTTGAAGTTACAAAGAGTAATTATGCTCAAGTGCCTTCGCATTTTATAGAAAGCCAAGCTTTAAATTCTTCAAAAAGATATAAAACAGAAAAACTTATTTCTCTTGAAGCGGATATTAATAATGCTGAAGACAATGTGGTTGCTTTTGAGCAGGAAATTTTTGATGAAATAGCATCAAATGTTGTTAAGCATAATAAAGTTCTTAAAAAGGTTGCAGAATTTTTTGCATATATTGATTTGGTTGTTAATTTTGGTTATTTGGCAAAAAAAAATGAATATGAAAGGCCTGTGTTGACATCTGGTAAAGAAATTTTTCTTGACAAGTCTCGTCATCCTGTTGTTGAGCGCTATGTGAAAAACACTGAAATCTTTACTGAAAATTTTGTAAGGATTAATAAAGAAAAGCATTTTTGTTTAATTACTGGCCCTAATATGGCAGGTAAATCAACTTATTTGCGTCAGGTGGCTTTAATTACTTTAATGGCGCATATAGGTTCTTTTGTTCCAGCTTCTAAGGCTGTAATAGGTATTACAGATAAAATTTTTTGCAGAATTGGAGCAAGTGATAATATTGCCAAAGGGGAATCCACTTTTTTGGTTGAAATGAATGAAACAGCTAATATTTTAAGAAATGCAACAGAAAAGAGTTTAATAATTATGGATGAAGTTGGAAGAGGTACTAGTACAAATGATGGGCTTGCTATTGCTTATTCTATTATAGAGTATATTTTAGAGTATATTAAAGCTAGAAGTTTGTTTGCCACACATTTTCATGAGCTGTCGTCTATCAATCATAAAGCTTTTATTAATCTTTCAATGAAAATTGAAAAGCAAGGCAACGATCTTGTTTTCTTAAGAGAAGTTGAAGAAAAGCCATCTCTTAATTCTTATGGGATTTATGTTGCTCGTATAGCGGGACTTCCTTTAAGGGTAATAGATAGAGCCAATGTTATTCTAGAAAGTTTGGTGGGCAGAAAGGGTAGCTCTTGTTTAGAGTTTTTTCCCTGTGTTTCTTCTGATGGTAATGATAAAGAGGTCTTGAAAGATGACACTGATGTTCATGTTAAATTAAATGAGTATTTAGAGTTAAAAAATTTTATTTCTAGCATAGATATTAATAATATTACCCCTTTTCAATCAATTGAGCTTTTAAATCAACTTGTTTTAAAGGTTGTCTCTCAGTCCAGTTAGTATGCGCTATTTAAATGTTCTAAAGAGTATATTTTTGCCTTTTTGTATTTTTTGTGGAAAAAGATATGTATCTTCTAATGCTCTTTGTGATCAATGTAAGTCACTTTTTAATTTTGAAATTAAATTTGATGAGAATTTGATTTATTTTTTTGAATATAAAGAGCATTACAAATCTTTAATTTTGTCTTATAAGAGGGATGCTCAAAAGTCAATTGGTAGATTTTTAGCAAGTGGAATTGCTGAATGTTTGAATAATTTGATTTTGATCAAATAGTAACGGTTCCTTGTAGTTTTAAAAGAAAATTATTTTATGGTTTTGATCATATGGAATACATTGGTATTTTGTTAAGCCGTTTTGGTTTTAATTATATAAATATTTTTTCAAGAAATTATGGAAAAAGTCAGAAGTTAATGAAAGGAAATCTCAGATTTAAAAATCTTGAAAATAAAATTAAATTAAGATCAAAATATAAAAATTTTCAATTTAAAAAGATTGTTTTGCTTGATGATATTGTTACCACAGGAGCATCTATGTGTATTTGTGAAGACCTTATTATGCAATTGGGAGCTGCTTATAAAAGATGATAAAGCTTTCGTTGGCTAAATCTTATACTTTGGCTTAATGTTGACATTATTTTTGCTAAGTGTTAACCTTGACTTAAGGTTTAGTTTATGTATTTAATAAGGTTCTTTTAAAAGAACCTTATTATTTTTAGGAATACAGTTGATTAAATATTTTGACAAAAATAATGAAGTTTTTAATTTGATAAAAGATTTAACAGGACGGCTAGATGTTGAAATATTAGAAATTAATATCTTTAGAAATAAAAATAATGGAAAAATTCAAATAGTTCTTTATAGTAAAAATTTTTCCTTAGGTATTGATTTGTTGGCTGATTTGCATAAGATGATTTTATTAATTTTAGAAGCAAATCTTAAATATAGTTTTATTTTAGAACTTTCTACTCCAGGAATAGATAGAAAAATAAAAAGTGACAGAGAGTTTGAAATTTTTGAAGGCAAAAAGATTAAGTTGATGCTAGATAATGAATTTGAAGAGGGTTTTATATTGGAGTCAAAACCAAAAAGTTTTATTTTTAAAACAGATAGCAAAGAAGTAAATGTTTTTTATAGTGATGTTAAGAAGGCTATATTAGTTTAAGGAGGAATTTTGGATGATAAAGGGCACGGGGCATATGATTGTAAACATTGCAAATGATCGCGGCATGAGTATAGATTCTATTAGAAAAACAATTAAAGAATCAGTATTGATAGCTTATAAAAAGTATTTTGGAAGTAATGAGAATGCTTTTATTAATTTTGATGATGATACAGGAGATTTGTCTGTTTATGCAAAAAAGAAAATTGTAAAAGAGGTAAAAGATTCTTTGCTTGAAATATTAGAAAAAGATATCTCAAAGGAAAATATTGTAGAAGGCGATTATGCTTATATTGAAATTAATCCTAAAGTTTTTGATAGGCTTTCTATTCAAGTTGCAAAACAAAGAACCAAAAATGACTTGCAAGGAATTGAGGATAATGAGATTTTATCGGAATTTAAAAGCAAGTTGAATAAAGTTGTTATTGGGTATGTTCAACAAAATAGAAATGGCGATCTTTATGTTAATCTTGGCAATACGGATGGTATAATTCCTAGGAAGTATCAGTCTCCAAGAGAAGTTTATAATCTTAATGATAAGATTAGGGTTTTAGTTTATAATGTCAAAAAGGGTAAAAATGGCATTGAAGTTATTCTTTCTAGAACTCATCCAAAGTTTATTGAAGAGCTTTTAGCGCTTGAAATTCCTGAAATTGAAGAAGGCATTATTAAGATCCATAAAATAGTTCGTGATCCTGGTTACAGAATTAAAGTCGCTGTTTATTCTGAAAAAGAAGAGATTGATCCTGTTGGTCCTTGTATAGGACAAAAAGGAGTCAGAATTCAATCTATAATTAAGGAACTTGAGGGAGAAAAAATCGATATTATTCCTTATAGTAAAGATATTAAAGAATTTATAAAGGATTCTTTGACTCCTTCAAAGATAGAGCATGTTTATATTATTGACGAGGATTTGCATAAAGCTTTAGTAGTTGTTAGTGATGACCAACTTTCTCTTGCTATAGGTAAAATGGGTCAAAATGTTAGACTTGCTAATAGACTTCTTGACTGGGCTATTGATGTTAAAACTAGTAGTCAATTTGCAGAAATGAAAGCTAATTCAGAGTTTAAGCAAGAAACACTTGAAATGTTTGATAAAGTTATGCAGGATGTTGTTGAAGAGGAGCAATTTGAAGATATAAGCAAAATAAGTGATCTTAAATTACTCGATTCTTCTGTGATTTCTAGTTTATCAAAAGAGGGGCTTGATGATATTAACAATTTTTTACAAGCAGATGAGGGAGTGCTTTTTGATCTTGGTGTAAGTTATGAAAAACAAGAAGAAATTAACAAAATATTAAAAGAGGGGATGATAATAATTGCTAATGACAATGATGAGTCTATGGAAAAGGTAGAAGAAGATGAGGAGCTTCTTTGTCCTGAATGTGGTGTTGTTATTAATGAAAATATGACCTCCTGTCCGGGTTGTAAAATAGGGCTTAGTTTTGAGTTTGAGGAGGAGTAGGTTTGTCGAAAAATATTGATGATATTAAAAATGAAGATGGCAAAAAAATTAAGATTATTAAGTTAAAAAAGAAGGTAGTAAAAATTGTAACGCATAATGATTTAAGCGGTAAAAATGATTCAAATATTTCTGTTGATTTGCATAAGCACAATAACAAAACTGAATATTCGCAAAACAGAGATAACAGAGGTGAATATTTTCAAAATAGAGACAACAGAACTAGTGGGTATTCTCAAAGCAGAGACAATAGAACTGGCGGGTATTCTCAAAGCAGAGACAATAGAACTGGCGGGTATTCTCAAAGCAGAGACAATAGAACTGGCGGGTATTCTCAAAACAGAGACACCAGAACTGGTGGGTATTCTCAAAACAGAGACACCAGAACTGGTGGGTATTCTCAAAGCAGAGACAACAGAACTGGTGGGTATTCTCAAAACAGAGACACCAGAACTGGCGGATATTCTCAAAACAGAGACACCAGAACTGGCGGGTATTCTCAAAACAGAGACAGTTTAGCCCCTCAATATCAAGGTTCAGCAAAGAAAACATATGTTGCCAAAAATAATTCTCAAAATAAATATACTACCTCTATGTCTTTTAGAAGAGTTATAAAAACCAAAGTTCCTGTTATTGTTAGCAGCACATCTTCATCAGATTCTGAGAATAGCAAGGAGTTAAATCGTAAGCTTGGCGAGAAGAAAAAGCAGCAACAAGAAAGTCAAAAAAGCTATAAGAGAAAAAAAGCAGAAACTGAGAGCAAAACAATTGAACAAAAGGTTTTTGAACAACTTCAAAAAAAGAAAAGAGAAAATTTAGCTAATCCTATTCCAAAGTCAATTGACATTATGGGCAGCATTACTGTTTCTGATCTTGCAAGAAAGATGAATTTAAAATCTTCTGATTTGATTGCTAAATTAATGGCTTTGGGCGTAATGGTGACTATTAATGAAAAGATAGATTCTGATACGGCAACTATTTTAGTTGAAGAATATGGTTCAAAAGTTAATGTTGTTTCTATTTATGATGAAACGGTTATAGAAGAAGAAGTGGAAGATCAAAGTAAAAGAATTGAAAAGCCTCCTGTTATTACAATAATGGGTCATGTTGATCATGGTAAGACCAAGCTGCTTTCTGTGCTTCAGAATATAGATATAAATCAAACAGAATCTGGTGGTATTACTCAGCATATTGGAGCTTATACTATTGTTTATAATGATCGAGAAATAACATTTTTAGATACTCCTGGTCATGAAGCTTTTACTATGATGAGAAGTCGTGGGGCCCAAGTTACAGATATTGTTGTTCTTGTTGTGTCAGCAATTGATGGTGTTATGCCCCAAACTATTGAGGCTATTAATCATGCAAAAGAAGCAAATGTTCCAATTATTGTTGCTATAAATAAGATTGATTTGCCAGATTCAAATCCCGATAAGATTAAACATCAGCTTTCAGAATACGGATTAGTATCTGAAGATTGGGGAGGGGACACTATTTTTGTGTTGATTTCTGCTCTTAAAAATATAGGAATTTCTGAACTTCTTGATATGATTCTTTTGCAGTCAGATATGATGTTATTAAAGGCAAACCCATCTAAAAGAGCTATTGGAAAAGTGCTTGATGCTAAGATTGATTTGGGGCGCGGAATAGTTTGTTCTGTTATTATTGAAGATGGGACCCTTTATGTGGGAGATTCTTTTGTGGGTGGAGCGTGCTATGGTAAAGTTAAGGCATTAATTAGCGACAAGGGTGTTTCTGTTAAGAGTGTTGGACCTGCTAAAGCCATTAGTGTTTTAGGATTTTCTTCAATGCCTCAGGCTGGGGATCCTTTTCAAGTAACTAAAACTGAAAAAGAAGCAAAATTGATCAGCTCTAAAAGGCAAGACCTTAAAAAATATGAATCTTCCAAAAATGTAAAAAAAGTTACCATGTTAAATCTTTATGATTCAATCAAAGAAGGAACGCTTAAAGAGCTTAAAATAATTTTAAAAGCAGATGTTCAGGGCTCAGTCGAAGCTTTAAAGAATTCTCTTGAAAAATTAACAAACGATGAGGTTAGAGTAAGAGTTGTGCATGCATCAGCAGGGGTAATAACTGAAACAGATATTAGCTTTGCTTCAGCAAGCGATGCTATTGTTATTGGATTTCATGTAAGGCCTACTGCAAAAGCTCAGGTACTAGCAGATCAGGAAAAAGTTGAGATTAGAAAGTATAATGTTATTTATGATGCTATAAATGATGTTAAATCAGTTCTTGAGGGGATGCTTGAACCAGACGTTGAGCAGCAGTTTATTGGTTTTGCTGAAGTTAGAGCTGTAATAAATGTTCCTAAAGTTGGGGTAATAGCTGGCTGTTATGTTTCTCGGGGACTAATAAAGCGAGATGCGATTACTAATGTAATGAGAGATGGTTTGCAGATTCATTCTGGTAAAATTTCATCTTTAAAGCGATTTAAAGATGATGTTAAAGAAGTCGCTGAGCAATATGAGTGTGGTATTGTGATTGATAATTATGCTAATATTAAAGAAGGAGATATAATTGAAGCATTTGAGGTAAAAAAGGTAAAAAAATCTTTTAAAGCTTAGTATTGTTTTATTTATGTGTGTTTATGTATAAGAATATAAAAAAGTTTAAACTCGAAAGTTTTATTGCTCAAGAAATTGGCAATTTAATAGTAAGTGGGGAGATTAAAGATCCCAGAATTCATTCATTTTTAACCGTGATTAAAGTAGAATTTTCAAAAGATTTAATAAATGCCAAAGTGTTTGTGGGCTCTATCAAAGAAGGAGCTTCTTTGGATAATGCAGTTAAAGCTTTAAATAATGCTAAGGGATTTATTCAAAGTCAAATTATTAAGCGAATTAAAGTTAGAAGCACTCCTAAATTATTATTTTTTAAGGATGATTCTCTTTCTAAGTCATTTTATGTTAATAAGTTAATTGAAGGATTAAATACTACAAGAGAGAATTAAATTTGGAAAATGGATTCCTTTTAATTAATAAAGAGCAAGATAAAACTTCTTTTGAAACTCTTTTCCCTATAAAAAAATATTTTAATACAAATCGTGTTGGACATGCTGGCACACTTGATAAATTTGCAAGTGGAATTTTGATTGCTCTTGTAGGAAAATATACAAAGCTTTCAAGTTATTTTACTTCTTTAGATAAAGAGTATGTAGCAGAATTTAGATTTGGATTAGAAACAGATACTCTTGATCCGAATGGGAGAATAGTTAATAAAACGGATTATATCCCTAATTTAGAGGATATAGATTTAAAACTTAAAGATTTTGTAGGAGAGATTTATCAAAGTCCCCCTAGATTTTCTTCTGTTCATATTGATGGTAGCAGGGCTTATAAACTTGCTTTGAATGGAAAGTTTTTTGAAATTAAAAAACGAAGAGTGACTGTTTATGATATTCAAAGATTAAGTTATGATTTTACTTCTTCTTTGCTTAGTTTAAAAATTAGTTGTTCAAAAGGCACTTATATTAGGAGCATTGCAAGAGATTTGGCTTATTCTCTAAATTCTTTTGCGTATGTTAGCAATTTAAAAAGAACTAAAGTAGGTATGTTTAGATTAAAAGATTCCACATTGTGTGGAAATTTGAGCAAAGCCTCTTTAATTAGTCTAGAATCTTTAAGAAGTTTTTTTGAAAAGGTTTACATTGATTCTAATAAGATAAATCTTGTTAAAAATGGTGCTTATGTTGAAATTAAAATTAATATTAATGAATTTAAGATTTTAAAATCCAGAGAAGGAAAAATATTAGCAGTAATTCAAGGAGTGGGTTTAAATAAATATAAATATATTATTATATTTTAATTTTATATTTATTTTTTAAGCAATTTAATATTTTTTCTTAAAAATAACCTGAAAAGGATAAATTGCTTTTGTTATTTTTAAGAAAAAATATTATAATCTATCATAGTAAGTTTAAATTATGGCAATAGGTTTGTTAGAGCTTTGTTATAATGGTATAGGAGTTGCTTTATGATAGATAAAAAGCAAAAACAAAAAATAGTTTCTGATTTTGGAAAAAATGAAAGTGATACTGGTTCTGTTGGGGTTCAGATCGCACTTATTACAGGTAGAATAAAGTATTTAACTGAGCATTTAAAGATAAATAAAAAAGATCACAGTTCAAAAAGAGGCTTATTAAAGTTGGTAGGGCAAAGGCGAAGTTTATTGCGGTATTACCAGAAAAAAGATTTAGAAGCTTATAGGATGTTGATATCTAAACTTGGTCTTAGAAAATAAAAAGAGGTTGAATTTTGAGGAAAATATTAAAGTTGAAAATAGGTAGAGACGAGTTAGTGTTTGAGACTGGATTTATGGCTAAGCAGGCTAATGGATCGGTTCTTGCAACTTATGGAGGATCTTCGGTTCTTGCAACTGTTTGTTGTTCAAGCAATGTGAGAGAAGATTTAGATTTTGTTCCGCTTTCTGTTGAATATAATGAGAAATATTATGCAGCTGGTAAAATTCCAGGAGGATTTATCAAAAGAGAAGGAAAGCCAAAGGATAAAGAAATACTTGTTTCAAGGCTAATAGATAGGCCAATGAGACCTCTTTTTGATAAAAGATTTGGTCGAGAAATTCAAGTAATTCCTACGACCTTAGCCACAGATCAGCTCAATCCTCCTGATGTTGTTGGAATGAATGCTGCTTTTACGGCAGTTTTTTTGTCAGATATTCCTTTTAATGGTCCAATTGCAGCTGTTAGAATGGTTTATTTGAATGGTAAGTTTATAGTAAACCCTTCATTTGAAGAGATTCATAATTCTGATCTTGATATTGTTGTTGCTGGAAGTTTAAATGGAATTACTATGGTAGAAGGTGGTGCTAATGAGGTTAGTGAGGATATTTTGCTCTCAGCAATAGACGGTGCGCATGAATATATTAAACAAATTTGCAATGCTCAAAAAGAATTTTTAGATATTGTAGGCAAGAAGGAAAAACTTCCTTTAGCTTTTGAAGAAAAAATATTTGAATTTAAAGAGGAGCTTAGAGATTTTATTTATACTGACCTTAAAGAGGCTTGTTTTGTTAAGGGAAAGCTTAATAGAGATAAAGCTATAACTTTGCTGCGAAATAAATCTTATGAGCATTTTTATTCTCTTGAGAAATTGACCGATAGCAATGAGTCTCTTTTTCATAAAGCTTTTGATGATTTTGAGAAGGAGATTGTTAGAAATTCTATTCTTAACTACAATATTAGAACAGATGGTCGAGCTCCTGATGAGATAAGAGATATTATTGCGGAAGTTGATATTTTAAGTAGAACGCATGGATCTGCACTTTTTACAAGGGGAGAGACACAAGCTTTAGCAGTAACTACCCTTGGTACAAGCATTGATGAGCAAATAATGGATGATATTGATGGCGATAAGC
This sequence comes from Borreliella mayonii, assembly GCF_001945665.1. Taxonomy (NCBI): domain Bacteria; kingdom Pseudomonadati; phylum Spirochaetota; class Spirochaetia; order Spirochaetales; family Borreliaceae; genus Borreliella; species Borreliella mayonii. Next base: position 850,891 of record NZ_CP015780.1, read on the forward strand.
GTCTTAATTTTATGCTCCATTACAATTTTCCTCCATTTTCAGTTGGTGAGACTGGTAGACTTATGACTGGTAGGCGTGAGATTGGTCATGGTCATTTAGCTCAAAGGGCTTTAGAATCAATGGTTCCTGAGAAAAACGATTTTCCATATACTATTAGGGTAGTTTCTGAGGTTTTAGAGTCTAATGGATCTTCTTCAATGGCTACTGTTTGTGCTGGGAGCATGTCTTTAATGTCAGCAGGGGTTCCTGTTAAGGGGCAAGTTGCAGGAATAGCCATGGGGCTTATTAGCGAAGGGGATAAATATGTAGTTTTAAGTGATATTCTTGGAGAAGAGGATCATTTAGGCGATATGGACTTTAAAGTGGCTGGTACAAAAAATGGAATTACTGGATTTCAAATGGATATTAAGATTGAAAATGTTACTAAAGATTTAATGAGGGATGCTCTTGAGCAGGCAAGAATAGGTAGAATACACATACTATCTATTATGAATACTGTAATTTCGAATTCAAGAGTTGGTATATCTAAGTATGCTCCCAAAATTGTTCAACTACAAATTGACATTGACAAGATATCTCTTGTGATAGGATCTACTGGAAAAACTGTTAAGGCTATAACAGATGAATTTGAAGTTAAGGTTCAAATTGAGCAGAATGGAAAAATTATTCTTTTCGGGGATGATGATTTTAAGATGCAAAAGGCTAAAGAAAGAATAGAGAGTATTGTAAGAGAACCAAAAGTAGGCGAAATTTACGAAGGAACTGTTAAAAAGATTAATAGCTTTGGGGCTTTTATTGAACTTACTCCTGCAAAGGAAGGGTTTTTAAGTACTCGTTTGAAACCTAGAGACAGTAAGTATGGTTCTGGAAGATTTGGGAATGGTAATAGATATTCTAGATTTGGCAGTGGCGCAGACAATATAAGAGGCAATACAGGGTTAGTTCGACCTCCAAAATTAGAAGAAGGACAGCGAATTAAAGTTAGAATAATTGATATAGATAAATTTGGAAAAATTGATCTTGAAATTGTTAGAGATAAAGATTATTAAAATAGTATGAAATTTGTTTTGAATAATTTATTTAAAGCTTATCCAATATGTTTTGTCTTGTTTTTTTCCTGCCTTACTACAAATAGATCTATTCAAGATTCTAATATTAGCGATCTTAGTAATTTTGTAGAGAAGCAAAAAGAAGCAGTCATTATTAGTGATAATAATGTTGTTAATGAGAGTAAATTTAAAAAAGACTATTTGATAGGATTAAAAGATAATGAATCTTTCTTCTTTAGTGATGCTTTTCTAAAAGAAAATAATTTTTATTTTAGAAAAGCTAGAGAAAGTTATGCTAAAAAAAATATTGGCTTGACAAATTATTATTTAAATAAAATAGTAGTTAATGAGAATCAGCATAATAGAGAATTACTAGCTAAGGCGAATTTGTTTTTTGGGTATGTAAATTATGAGAATGGTTTTTATGATCTTTCTGAATATAATTTTGACCTCTTTTTAAAAGACTATAAATATTCTCATGCTAGTTTAAGATCAGCTGAGTTGAAATATCTTGTTAAAGAAAAATCAGATGCAATTTCTGCATTTAAAGAGATTAATGAATTTTCTATCTCAGGTTATGATAAAGAGATTTATGATTTTTTAAGTAATAAACTTGGAGTAAGTCATTTAAACTTAGAATCTTTAGGATTTCTTGATAATAGCGTTTTTGACGCATTTGTCTTTAATGATAATATATTTGTAACTAATATATTGGGGGGGCTTTTAAGATATAATATTAAAAAAAATGATTGTAGAGTTTATATTAAGGATAAAAAGAGCATTTTTTTAAATGGTATTAGAGGTTTTGCAGATTATAATGGAATAATTTATATTGGTGGGAAAAATGCTGTTTATTATATAGATGATGTTGATGGAGATTTAAAGCAAATAAATGTTCCCGGTAATGCTGATTTTAGTAATGTACAAGTTTTGCTTGGTGTTAAAAATGGAATATTTGTTGGTACTCTAAATTCTGGGTTATGGTTTTATGATTTAAAAAATTGGAAAAATATACCGCTTGGATCTAATAAAATTTCTTCGCTGTGTTTTAATAGTTTAAAGAATTTATTATTGGTTGGAACGGTTGACAAGGCTATTTATAGTATTAATATCGATAATTTTAAAAAGATCGAACATTTGAATTTTTTTAGCAAAAATGATAATGAAAAAAATATTAATTTTATAAAAGAATATAAAGATAATTATTTTGTTGGAACATATGGTGGAGGTCTTTTTGAATTAAATTTAAATAAAAATAGCTATAAAAAGCACGTTATTGCCAATAATATTGATGTTAATTATTTCATGGATATGGAGATTAAAGATAAAAAGTTATTGTTTGCAACCTTTGATCATGGGTTATTGATTTATGATTCTGAAAATGACAATTGGGATTATTTTGGACCCAATAATGGACTTCTTAATTTGAATTTAATAAAAGTTTCTAGATTTGAAAATTATGTTATACTAGGTACTCTTAATAACGGTTTGGTTTTTGTAGATGAAAATATTAAAAAACAGTTATGAGTCTTACATAATTACTGAATTTTTTAAATATTTTTTAATTACGTTTTTATTTTTCTTTTTCGTATTTTTTATAAATCAAATTTTATTCTTTATGAGAATACTTCTTCAAAATTATGTTCCCTTTTTTAAGGCTTTTATTTTTATTATATATTCTCTTCCCATGGTGATTGCACTTTCTCCCCCTTTTGCTTCTTTGATTTCGGTAATTCTTACTATTCATAAATTCAAGCTTCATAACGAAATTTTAGCTTTTCGTTCAATTGGCATATCAGTTTTTGATTTACTTTTTCCATTTTTTAAATTGGGAGTAGTTATTGTTTTTGTATCTTTTATATCTAATGATATTTTGCTTCCACTTGGATCTATTGGTAGGTTGAAAATTTTTAATGAAATAAAAGAAGAAGTTCCCCATTTAGTATTAAAGCCTTATTCAAGCAAGCAGTATGGAGATTTAATTTTTGTTTCTGGTGAGAAATCGGAAAATGGTTATAAAAATGTAACTTTTTTTGATAACACTAGGCTTAAGGGTTTTGATAGAATATTTATGGCAAAAAATCTTGATATTAGAAAAGAAAATTTTCAAGTGTATTTTATTTTAGATGATGTTCTATCTATTGCTTTAACAGACAGTGAGAGTGGATTTTATGATTATTTTTATGCAGATAAGATGAAATATTCAATCGATCAGGTTACATTTAGTGATAGTTTTTTATTAAATTATGTAACTCCTTCCCAAATGAGTATGAGGGATGTTATAAGATTAATTAAAAAGCAAAATAATTTAATTGCAGATTCAAATATAAAAAATAATTTAGAAGGAGACTTTTTAAGTTTAAATTTTTCAAATCTTTATTTAAATTATTTGTACAATCAAAACTATTATATGGATGAATATTATGTGTTTGAAAATTTAAACTATATGTATAATTTAAATTTAAATTTTAAACCTTATCAAGATAAAAGCATGAAGCAAAATTTGGCTTTGTTTAATCTTGAATTTTATCAAAAAATTAGTTTGCCACTTTCAGTTCTATTTTTTATTTTTTTGGCTTTTTCAATGGGAATGTATTCTAATAGAAAATATTCCATTATTCTTGAGCTTGTAATTTCAATTATTGTTTGTGTTTTTTATTGGGTAATGTTTATTGGGGGGAAAGTTTATACTGTGCAGTATGCACCAAATCCTATTATTGTTACCATTTTGCCCAATTTAATTTTAATTATTGCAGGAGCAATTCTCTTTTTGAGATTGTTGAAAAAATGAAAATAGATAAGCTTTTTGTAAAAAGCATCATTTTGACTTTTTTATCCATGAACTTACTTTTCATGATTTTAATTATGCTTGGTGATTTATTTGTCAATCTTCTTAATTATCTTGAAAAGAATATTGGCTTTAAGGATATTCTTTATATTTATTATTTGTATTTGCCAAAAGCGTTCTCAGATGGAGTGGTTTTATCTTTTCTTTTTGCTATTTCTAACCTTATTGGTAATCTTTCTATGAGAAATGAAATAATAGGTCTTTTTAGTTGTGGAGTTTCACTTACCAGAATATTAAGATCAATCATTTTGATTAGTGTATTTATTTCAGTTGTTCTTTTCTTTTTTGATAATTATTTAGTAATAGATACCGTAGCAAGAAGAGATATTCTTATTAAGAACAGCATTGGTAATACTGGATCTGGCGATAAAACTATAATAATCAGAGATCTTGCTAGAGAAATTTACAATATTAAATCTTATGATATTGATGAGAATGTTTTTTTTAACTTAATGATTATAATTAAAGATAGTGAAGATGAATTTCAAGCAAGGTACGATATAAATAAAGCTGAATGGAAAGATAATAAATGGAAGCTTTATGGTATTAGAGAGTTTGTTAAGGTTGGTAAAAAAATTGAGGAGAATGCCTACGATGTTCTTGATGGAACAGGAATTATTAAGCTAGCGCCTGATTACATAAGAACTGTGATGCTTTCGTCAAAGGCATTAAGTTTTACCAAACTTATTAATTGGATAAGTTTTCTAAAAGCCGAACGTTTAAATTATTCTGATGCATTGTTTGATTTATTAAATAGGGTATTCTTTTCATTTAGATTGATTCTTCTTAGCTTTACTGTTGGGTTTATTGCTCTTGCTCTTAAAAAAAATATTTTTATACTCAGTTTATTAAATAGCATTGCTTTTGCTGTTATTTATGTCATTTCTATTGTAATTTTTAATTTTTTAGCGGATCTTGGCTATTTGCACATATATATAGCAAGCTCTTTTACAACTGTATTTTTTTTGATTATCAATTTTTTTGTTTATAGGGTTGTTAGGAGATAATATATAATAACTATTTTGGATGTTTATATGTTTAGTGTAATTAAAAATGACAAACATTCTAATGCAAGGGTTGGATTTCTGAATCTTCCCCATGGTAGAGTAGATACTCCTTGTTTTATGCCAGTTGGTACTTTGGGGGCAATGAAAGGATTAAAACATACTGTTCTTGAGAAATTGGAATGTAATTTGATGCTTGCAAATACTTATCATTTATATTTAAGACCAGGTATTAAAACTATTGAAAAATATGGTGGTCTTCATAATTTTACAACTTGGAATAAAAATTTTTTAACTGATTCGGGTGGATTTCAGGTATTTTCTCTTTCTGGTCTGAGAAAAATTGATCTAAAAGGTGTGCATTTTAAATCTCATCTAGATGGATCGTATCATTATTTTACTCCTGAGGGGGTGTTTGCTATGCAAGAAATTTTTGGCAGTGATATTATTATGCCACTTGATATTTGCAGCTCTTACGGGATTGATTATAATGAAGCCAATTTATATACAAATATTACAACAAATTGGGCTCGCAGTACATTTAAATCTTATAGAAACAGAAAAGAGGGATGCAACGGGCTTTTATTTTTAATAACTCAGGGAAATTTTTTTAAAGATTTAAGGAAAAGAAGCATCAATGATATATTAGAATTAGACAGCCCAGGTATTGCTATAGGAGGCATTTCTGTTGGAGAGCCAAGAGAGAAATATTTAGAAATTCTTGAATATAGTTCTTTGTTGATACCAAAAGAAAAACCAAGGTATGTAATGGGTATTGGTACTCCTCGTTACATACTTGATGCTATATATTACGGAATTGATATTTTTGATTGTGTTAATCCCGCAAGAATTGCTAGGCATGGGTCTCTTTTGACAGATAATGGGGTTATGCGCATTGGTAGGAAGGAATATAAGGATGATACTTTCCAAGTAGATAAAAATTGCTCCTGTACTTTATGTACAAGGTATTCAAGAGGATATTTAAGACATTTGATAAAATCGAAAGAGCTTTTTGGAATAGTTTTAGCAAGTGAGCATAATATTCACTATATGTTTCGGTTGATTTCAAAGATCAGAACCGCAATTCTAAATGATAATTTTTTAAACTTTAGAACTTCATATTTAAAAAAGTATGAAGAAGGAAATTTCGATGAATAAATATGTTGTTTCTACGATTTTGGTCATGATTTCCACTTTTTTTTCACGAATAATGGGCTTTGCAAAGATAAAGATTTTCTCTTATTATTTTGGTGCAAATCTTGATGCTGATATTTTTAACTATGTTTTCAATATTCCTAATAATTTGCGCAAAATTCTTTCAGAGGGTGCAATGACTTCGGCTTTTTTACCTGAATTTACACATGAAAAAAACAAATCACACGAAAAAGCCGTTTCTTTTTTCAGTACTGTTATAACCTTTAACGTTATTTCCATTGGGTTAATTGTTTTAGTTATGATTATTTTTGCAAAGCCTATTATGTATTTTATATCTTATTATAGGGGGGAAAACTTAATTTTTGCAAGTTCTGTATTTAGTTATTTGGCATTATATATTTTACTAATAAGCCTATCATCAATCTTCGCGTCTGTTCTAAATTCATATAAAATTTTTTTTATTCCTTCATTTTCTCCTATTATGCTTTCTTTTGGAATAATATTGAGTATATTCTTATTTTATGGTCGTTTTGGAATATATAGTGCTGTTATTGGCGTAATTTTTGGTGGGTTTTTGCAATTTTTGATTCCGTTTGTAAATTGCCTTATGATTGGTTTTGCCTGGAAACCAACATTTTATTTTAGAGAAAAAGTATTTTTAAATTTTTTAACCAGATGGCTTCGTATGATTTTTGGATTCTCCATTTCAATTGTTACTCAGCAGATTTCATTTGCATTAGCATCTACCCTTGATGTAGGAAGTGTTTCTATTCTTAGTAATGCTGTAGTTTATTATCAGCTTCCTGTAGGAATTTTTTATATTTCTATTGCAACAGTGATTTTTCCTAAAATGGCAGAGCATGCTGTTTTAGGAGATAATATAAAATTAAATGTCCTTTTAGTAGATGGAATTAAAATTTTATTATTAATTTTTATTCCTGTGTCTTTTTTAATGTTTATTTGGTCTGATTATATTTTAAATTTATTTCTTATGGGGGGCAAGTTTTCTATTTATGATACTCAAAAAACAGCGGGTGTTTTGAAATGTTTTCTTTTGGGCTTACTTTTTTATTCAATGTTTAGTTTTTTCCAAAAATATTATTTTTCTATTCGTGATGCAAAAACACCATTTTATTTGAGCGTTTTATTTTCTATTCTTGATATTGCACTTTCTGTTTTTGGCATTAATTATTATGGTTTGAATGCTTTAGCATTAGCCCAATCTATTTCTTTTATGATTTGTGTAATTGTTTTTTATTTTATAATATTGAAAAGTGGGGTTAAAATTGATTTAATTGAAATTTTATTTGTTCTTTTAAAGTCAATTATTACGCTTTTCCCTTTATATATAATTTATTTCTTTTTTGAAAAGTTTCAGTGGGATGTGGGGTTTAGTTTTAAAAATCTTTATTTTTTAATTACAGCTGGAATTGTTAGTATTTTTATTTTGTTTATTTGTTATTCTATTTTAGGAATAAATAAGCTTTTTAGGTTTATTAGGAGAGATACTTTATGAAATATTTTTATTTTTTATTTTTTTTGCTTATTTTGAATGCGTATGCTCAAAATGTTAATTCTCCAACTTTTCCTAATCCTCCTTTGTTGCCCAAAATTACAGAAAATAAGCCTGTTGAGAGAGAAAATTCTTTTAGGGGTGAGAATTTTTCTAATGTTGGTTTGGATGGTAAGTACGTTAACGATACAATTCTTTATGGACTTGATAGTCAAGTTACAAGCATTATAAAAGCTCTTAAAAAATCAAGTGATAGTCAATATAATTTTTCTCTTAAAAAAAGACTTGAGAAAACTTTTAATGCTGAGATTAAAAAGGAAATACTTGAGTTGTTTATTGCTCTTAAGTATTCAGGGGGTATTGATACAGCAAATTATATTCTTGAAAATTATGAGAGTAAGAGATATTCAAATGCTTTATTTGGCTTGGCAATTTCGTATCTTAAGGAGTTTGATGATAAAGAAAAATTAAAAAAAACTCTTATTGACATTCTTGAAAATAAAGAGGGTAATGTAGTATCTATTGCGGCTTATTATTTAGGAGAGCTTAATTCTCTTGAGTATTCTAAAAATATGATGGAAGTTTTTGAAAAATATTCTGGAAATGATGGGGCTAGAAGAGAAATACTTATTGCTCTTGGAAAAATGTCTGCTGTTGATTATCAGGATAGAATTTATGAAATTTCTTTGGATAATTACGAAAGCCCATCAATTAAGGCTGCTGCAATCGAAGCGTTGTCATATCTTGCTCCAGATAAAGTAACCACAAATGCTGATTTGTATCTTCAGAGTAATAGTAATAATTTAAATGTTAAATTAGCTATTATTGCTTCTTTATCTAAAGATCCTTCTTTAAAGTCTAAAGAGATTTTACAAGGATTTTTAAGAGATTCTGATGATAATATTAGATTTAAAGCTATTAATGCAATCAAAGGGCATAAGGACTCTTCAGCAAGGGATATTTTGATTTATAAGGTTAAAAGCGATCCATCTCTTAAAGTTAGAGAAGCTTCTGCTAATGCTTTAATTGATATGGATCTCGGGAATATTGAAATAAAAAACATCATGTTTGATTTTAAGATTGATAATAATTTTAAAATTTCAATGTTTAGCTACCTTTTGGATAAGGATTCTTTAAAAGCATTGTCAATTGCTTTAGAAATTGTTAAAAAAGAAAATGTTAATAGACCTTCAAATATTTTAAAAGGTATTGCTTCAATGTTGGCTGGTAAAAAGGGTAATTTTGATAATTTTTATTCTAAAATCATTGACAGCAAAAATATTGATTTAAAGCATTTTGCATTAAAAGGAGCTGTTTATAATAAATCTTCATTACTTTTTGATAAACTTAAAAAAATTAAAAGTGAAACGAATTCCGAATATATTAAAATGCTTTTAAAAAATTATTGATTATTAACAAACTGCTAAGTAGCATTAGTACAAAATTTTTAAAATTTCTTTAGCTATTTCTGATTTTTCCATTTCTGGCAGTTCTTTTATGCTTTGTTTATTTATTATATAAGCTTTGTTTAAGTTTGAACCAAAATATTTAAGTTCATTTGCAATGATAAAGTCCAAATTTTTATTTTTTAATTTTTCTTTAGCTTTTTGAATTAAATTTTTAGAATTCTCAGCGCAAAATCCAACAACAATTTGGTTTTTAAGCTTATTGTGTCCTACGTGTTTGATTATGTCAGGATTTTTTACCAATTTTATATATAATCTATTGGTTTCATTTTTTTTAATTTTACTATTGAAAATGTGTTTGGGCTTAAAATCTGCAACAGCGGCAGCTCCAATTATTATTTCAAATTTATTATATATTTTGAGAACTTCCTTATACATTTCCATTGCAGTTTTTATTTTTATAATACTGACCCCTTCAGGCTCATTTTCATTAGTTGGTCCTGTAATAATTGTAACTTGAGCTCCTAGTTTGACAGCCTCTTGTGCTAAGCAAAACCCCATTTTTCCCGTTGATTTATTTGAAAAATAGCGAATTGGATCTATTAATTCTTCAGTTCTGGATGCTGTTATAAGTATTTTTTTGTTTTTTAGGTAATCTTTTTGATTGAATTCATTCAATATTATTTTTATAATTTTCTCTTCATTTTTAAGGCGCCCTAAAGCATTGGATGAGCAAGCCAAAAATCCTTTATCAGGCTCAATGAATTTGTAATTATAGTGTTTAAGCTTTTTTATGTTTTCTTTTAAAATAGGGTTTGAATACATTATGTTATTCATTGCTATTGCAAAATAAGTGGGGGCTGTACTTGCAGATATTATTGTAGTTAATGCATCATCAGCAATTCCTGATGCAATTTTAGATATTGTATTGTAAGTAGCAGGAATAATAAGAATTAAATGTGCCCATTTTGCAATTTTTATATGCTCAACCTCGTTATGGTCTAAATCCCATAAATTAGTAACTATTTTGTTTTTAGAAATGGTTTCTAAAGTTAATGGAGTAATAAATTTAGTTGCATTTTTTGTCATTATAACTTTAACGTTGTATCCTAATTTAACCAAACTAGAAACTATGTAAACTGACTTGTAAGAAGCTATACCTCCACATATACCAATTAATATATGTTTATTTTTGTTCATATAATATATATTATATAATATACGTTATATTTGAATTTATAAATTTTGATGTCCTTTTATTAAGGTTGTTTTAAATGAAAAATAGGATTTTTTACGCTATATTATTGTATATTTTTGTGTTTGTATTGTGGTTTTGTTTTGCTTATTTTATTGACACATCAGCTACTATATTTAATATTCCTTTGTGGTTTTTTTGGTCAGTAATTTTATTTCCCAGTATAAATTTTATTTTGGTTTGTTTTTTTATTTTAGTAATTAGTAAAACTTGATACATTATTGATCATTTTTTTATTTTTATATCTTTTAAAAAAGAAATAGAGGTAGGTTTTTGTTATTAAATAAATATTTTCTTGCAAATCGAAATATTAATTTTATTGTTATGGCTTTGTTATTTTCTTCTAGCTATATTAGTGCTAGTAGTTTTATTTCTGGTCCTTCTGCTGTTTATAAGTATGGGTTATCTTTTATATTATTGGCTACCATACAAATTCCTACAACTTTAATTGCTTTTATTATTGTTGGTCAGAGATTAAATCGTGAATCAAAAAAAATTAATGCAATTAATATTATTGATTACATTAGACATAGATATGAAAGTGATTTTTTGGCGTTAATGAGTGGATGTGTATTGATTTTTTTTTCAATGTTTTTGATTTCTGCTCAATTAATAGGTGGTGCTAAGCTTATAGAAGTTTTTTGGGGTATTGATTACGTAGTCGGTCTTTTGCTTTTTTCCCTATTGGTTTTTATTTATGTATTTTTTGGTGGCTTTAAAGCAGTAGCTTATACGGATTTGATTCAAGGATTTTTAATGCTAGTTTCATCTGTTATTTTGTTTTCTAAGATGTTAGATTTGGGAGGGGGTATTAATAATTTATTCAAAACAGCAATGTTTAGTTTAGATAAAAGCCTTTTGCTTCCTTCAAATGTTGACTTAAAACCACAATATATAATTTCTTTTTGGATATTAATAGGAATAGGAATATTAGGGCAACCTCAGATTATTAATAATTTTATAGCATTTAAAGATGAGAATGCTATAAAATTATCTCTTCCCATTTCTACTTTTATTATCAGTTTTTTAATTGTTTTGATGCATTTAATAGGGTTTTTTGCTGTTATTCTTTTTCCAGATTTAAATCCAAATGATAAAGTTGTTTTAAATGTAGCTTTAAAAGTTTTAACTCCTTTTTCTTGTTTTATGTTTTTTATGGGTCTTTTATCTGCAATAATGTCTACAGTAGATTCAAATTTACTCTTAATAACTTCTGTTTTAATAAAGTCAATATTTATTTATAAAAAAGATTTAAAAGAAGATATAAAGGTTGGCAAGGTAATAATGATTTCTAATATTTTTTTTATTTTAATAATACTTATATTTTCCCTCTTTCCTCCCAATTTTTTATTCTTTGTTAATATTTTTGCTTTTGGGGCTTTGGAAGTTTCATTTTTCCCTATTATTGTTTTTGGACTTTATTTAAATTTTGCAAGCAAAATGGCTGCTTTTGCTTCTATGTTTTTAGGTTTAATATTTTATTTGTGTATTTTATGCTTTGGTTTAAATATTTGGTTTTTTCACCCTGTTTTTCCATCATTTTTTGTTTCTATATTTACATTTTTAATAGTTAATTTTTTTTACAAAAAAAATAGTAAGGTTTGTTAGGCATATTTTTTGCGTTTGGATAAATATATTTTTTTAGAAGTACTTGCTAATGATAATGGCAAGCGACTAGATTCAATTTTAATTAAAATTTTGAATTTTTCTAAAGTTCGGATAATAAAACATATTAGAAAAGGCGATATTAGGCTGAATGGCCTAAAATCACATTTTTCATGTAGAGTTTTTAAGGGTGATAAAATTTATTTATATAAATCTTTAGCTCAAAGCTTAAACTTAACCACAGATGAATTTTTGAAAAGCAATATTGATTTTGAATGTATTCGAAAAAGAATAATTTATGAGGATAGCGATTTGCTTGTTTTGGATAAGCAAAGAGGGATTTTAGTTCATGGAGGTAGAAATTCTCTTGATTTTTTGGTAAATGCTTATCTTTTAAGTCAAAATTTAAGATCTCTAAGCTTTAAGCCTTCGGCAGTTCATAGACTCGATAGGAATACTTCTGGTATTATTGTTTTTGCAAAAAATATAAATACTGCAAGAAAGCTAAGTGCGGCATTTAGTAGTGGATCTATAATTAAAAAATATTTTGGAATACTTTTAGGCGAGGTTAAGTCGACTGTTGTTTATAAAAATCATTTATTTAGAAATAAAAGGCTTAGAAAAACTTTTGTTTTAGAGGATAAAGGGGTTATTAATGCAATTACAAAGGTTAATCCAATATTATCTTCTAAAAGAGCTACTCTTGCTGAGATTGTTATTGAAACGGGCTTTACTCATCAAATAAGGTCTCAGTGTTCTTTTAATAATCATCCTTTAATTAATGACAAGAAATACTGTGATAAATTCAAAAAAAGCGATTACTTTTTACATGCTTTTTTGATAAAATTTAATGGAGCATTCTTTAAAAAGAATGAATTTTACTCTAAGCCTAGTTTAGAATTTTTAAAACAAGTAAAAGATATTTTTGATGTCTATGAATTTTCAGAATTTTTCAAGTGATTTTTTTTTAAAAAAAATATTAAGCAAGGTTAAAAACTTTGCAACTAGCATTAAGCATAAATTTATTAAGGTGAAGGTGTATGCATTGGTAGGATCTGCTGGAACTGGTAAGAGCTTTAGATCTCATTTGGTAGCAGATAAATATTCAATACCTTTAATCATTGATGATGGCGTTTTAATTAAAGACATGAAAATTATTGCTGGGAGTTCTGCTAAATTTGAAGATAATGTTTTTAAAGCAGTAAGGCGATCTGTATTTGAAGATGATGCTCATTGCAGTGAAATGCTTGAAGTTCTTGCAAAAGAAGAATTTAATAAAATATTAATATTAGGAACAAGTCTTAAAATGATAGATAAAATAATTTCAAAGCTTTTGTTGCCAAATGTTTTTAAGATTATTTATATAACAGATGTTTCAACCAGACAGGAAATAGAAAAAGCAAGGATTTCAAGGCAAATGGGTGAGCATGTTGTACCAGCAGCTGCTTTTGAAATAACGTCTGTTAGACCCAATTTGCTATTAAACTCAATTAAAGTTTTTTTTAAAAGCGGATGGTTTTTTGCTAGGAAGAAAAATTATATTCGATCTGTTGTAAGACCCCATTTTTATGAAGAAGGGGCTTTGTCTATTTCTAAGAGAGCTGTAAGGCAAATTATTGAACATTGTGTTTCTGAGTATGATAGAAATTATATTGTTTATGATCTTAAAATAAAAAAAGATGGAAACAATTATCTTTTTAAGCTTTTTTTAAATATTCCCCTTGGAAATAACTTGCTTAATAATACAGAAATGCTTAGAACCTATATTATTACAAACGTACTTAAGTATACAATAATTAATATATTATCTATTGATATAGTTATACATAAATTTTATGACAAAAAAGATTATTTAGAAGAGAGCTATGAAGGTTGATTTTGGCAGTTTGAATAATATTTTTTTTGTAGGAATAAAGGGAAGTGGAGTTTGTTCTCTGGCTTGTTTTTTAAATTCAAAAGGATATTGTGTAGAAGGGGTAGATGTTTCTGATAAATTTTATACTGATGAAATTTTAAGTAATAATAAAATATCTTATTATGAGAATATTTATGAGTTTTCATTAAAAGGGCTCGATAGGTCTTTTGATTTAGTAATATATTCTTCAGCTTACGATAAGGATGGTTTGCAAGTTTTACTTGATGCAAAAGAATTAAATATACCTATTTTGTCTTATCCTGAGGTTCTGGGTGAGCTTTCTAGAAAGTACTATAGCATTGGAATTGCAGGTTCTCATGGAAAAACTACCACTACGGCGTTTTTAGGTGTTCTTTTTAACAAATTAGGATTGAATCCCAATGTTATTGTGGGATCAAGTGTTAAAGATTTTAAAGATAATTCTGCAATAGCAGGTATTAGTAATATTTTTATTGCTGAGACTTGTGAGTATAAAAAACATTTTTTGAATTTTAGCCCTAATATTCTCATTTTAACCAATATTGACTACGAGCATGTTGATTTTTTTAAAAATTATGAAGCTATTGAAGACGCTTTTTTACAGTATATTAATAATTTGAAGAAAAATGGAATATTAATAATTAATTCTGATGATAATAATTTGCTTAAAATTAAAAGGCAAATCAATAGAAAAGATATCAATATTTTCAGCTATGGAACTAGAGATTTGTCTGATTTTCAAATAAGTAATATTGCAGTTAAGAGTGAATATTTAAGTTTTTCTTTTTTAGGCTTGTTTAATGTTGAGCTTAAGACTGTTTTATTTCATAATGTATTAAATTTTTCAGCAGCTCTTTTGGCTTTAAATCTTTTTTTAGAAAGTAATGGAAAATCAATTTTTGATTTTGAAGAAGCAGTAAAGAGAATTGCAAGAAATTATAGTGGTATAAAAAGAAGGGTTGAAGTTGTTAAAGAGGAAAATGGAGTGATTTACATGGACGATTATGCTCACCATCCTAAGGAAATTAAAAATACGCTTTTGGGTATTAAAAATTTTTATAAGAACAAACGTATAATTTTGGATTTTATGCCCCATACCTTTACAAGAACAAAAGAATTTTTTAATGATTTTGTCGAGGTTCTAAGTACTGCTGATATATTAATTTTGCACAATATATATCTTTCAAATAGGGAATCTTTTAATCCAGACGATCTTTCCGCTAAATTGTTTTTAAATATTAAAAAAATAAATAAAAACACTTATTTTTTTAAAGATATTAAAGGCTCTATTAAATTTATAAAAAGTTTATTAATATCCGGAGATTTGTTTATTACAATGGGTGCTGGAAATAATTTTATTTTACATAATTTTCTGTAAGGGTGTTATAGTGAAAAGTATGACGGGATTTTTTTATTTGGAAAAGATAATTGGTAATTATATGTTTAGTGTTAATTTGAAATCTTATAATGGAAAGTTTTTAGAATTTAAATTTAGGTTACCAGAAATTTTTTCCGGCTATGATCTTGATATAAGAAATTTGATTTCAAAATATATTAGCAGAGGCAATGTCTTTTTAAATGTAGGATATAAAGAATTGGTTCCTCGTATGAATTTTACAGTTAATCCCAATTATATTGAGGCTATTTCTAGACTTAGAGATTCTTTGGCACATACTAATCTTAATATTAAAAACGAACTAAGTTTAGGCGATTTTTTATCATTAAAGGGAGCTTTGATAATTGATGAGGATAGTGAGCATCAAGAAGAGATTTATGGTTTGTTTAAGGGTGTTTTAGAGGAAACCTTATTTCATTACAATAATGGGAGAAGTTTTGAAGGAGAAAATACTAAGTCGGATATAGTATCAACTCTTGTGCTAATAGAGCGAGACCTTAAAATTGTTAAAGATGCTTGTAATGATATAAATGTCAGATTATTTGCAAGCATTAAAGAAAATATCTCTAAATTAATGGATGACTTTAGAGATTTAAGTATTGCAGAAGAGGCAGCTAAAATGGCAATTCGTCTAGACATCAATGAAGAGATCATGCGTTTAGATTCTCATATAGAGACTTTTTATAAAAATCTTGAATATGAGATATGTGGTAAAGTTCTTGAATTTATTTCTCAAGAAATGCACAGGGAAATAACAACTATGAGTAATAAGGCGGTTGATCTTGATATTAAGAATTTGATTTTAAATATGAAATTAAATTTAGAAAAAATAAAAGAGCAAATAAGGAATGTTGAATGAAAATAGCACTTTCTGGTAAGAGTGGTTGTGGCAATACTACTGTAAGCGGTATGATTGCTAAACATTATGGTCTTGAGTTTATTAATTATACTTTTCATGATATTGCAAGAGAGCATAATATTCCTTTTTCAGAGTTTTATGAGAAAGAGATAATAGGAAGAGATGATTATTATTGGGATAGATATCTTGACAATAGATTGTCTGTGCTTTCTAAAAAAAATAATACAGTGCTTGCTTCTCGTCTTGCTATTTGGATTTCTAAGAGTGCTGATTTAAAAATATATCTTTATGCTAAAATGGAAGTTAGAGCCGAGAGAATAATGACTAGAGAGGGGGGCATGTATTCTGATGTTTTAAGTAGTACTTTTAGTAGAGATGAAAATGATAAAAAAAGATATTTAGCTATTTACAATATAGACATTGATGATTATTATTCGGAGACCGATTTAGTGATTGATGCTACAAATATTAATTCAAATGAAGTTTTTGAATTAATTAGAGATGAAATTGATAAAAGAAACTTAAAAAAAATTAGCTAAACTTATTTAATATGTTTAGCTTGTAAGGAGATTAAATGACTAAAGTGCCTTTAAAAAAAATACAAGATTTTGATGGAAATTTTTATGAACTTGTTGTTGCTACTATAATGCGCACAGAGCAAATCATAGACAATATTTCTTTAGCAGAACATGCTCTTTTTGATGATAAAATATTAGGACAAGCTTTTAATGATATTTTGACTGGTAAATTTAGCTATTCAATTGAAGGAAGATAGAATAGTTTTTATTTTTGGCCCTACAGCTGTGGGCAAAAGCAATATTTTGTTTAATTTTCCAAGAAATAAAGCGGAAATTATTAATGTTGACTCTATTCAAGTATATAAAGAGTTTAATATAGCTTCTTCAAAGCCAAGTAAAAATTTAATGAAACATATAAAGCATCATTTAGTAGATTTTTTAGATCCCGAAAAGGAGTATACTCTTGGAATTTTTTACGAACAAGCTTTAAAAATAGTAAAAGAAATAAGACAGAAAAAAAAAATTCCTATATTTGTAGGAGGTACCGCGTTTTATTTTAAGCATTTAAAGGATGGATTTCCCTCAACACCTTTGGTTGCTTCTAAAATAAGAATTTATGTAAACAATCTTTTAGATCTTAAGGGTAAATCTTATCTTTTAAAAGAATTGAAAAATGTAGATCCTATCAGATTTAATATGTTAAATAAGAATGATATTTATCGCATTAAAAGATCTCTTGAGGTTTACTATCAAACAGGAATTCCTATTAGTCAATTTCAAAAAAAACAAAATAACGAATTTGAAAATATTGTGATTATAGGTCTTAAAAGATCTTTTGAAGATTTGAAAACTAGAATATCGATAAGAATTAATGAAATGCTTAATAGTGGATTACTTTCTGAGATTAAAGGTTTGTTTAGCAAGGGCTACAATGAAAATACTCCGGCTTTTAAAGGGATAGGCTATAATGAGTTTTTGTTATGGAAAAGTAGACCTTGTTATGGTTTAAATGATATAATAAGTTTAATAAACAAAAATTCGTTTTTATATGCAAAAAGGCAAATGACCTTTTTTGCCAAAATTTCTGATGTTTTATGGCTTCATCCAGAGGATGATTTAGATGACATTTTGAATTTAATTTTTAAGGTTAATAAGGAGATTTAGGGAGTGCCTTGCGGAAGAAAAAGAAAATTAAAAAAAATTTCTACTCATAAAAGGAAGAAAAAAAGAAGAAAAAATAGACATAAGAAAAAAAATAAGTAATTTACATTGACCGGACTTTTGTTCGGTTATGTAGTGAGGCTATTTGGAATGTTCAATTATTAGATTGTTGACTATATTTATGTCTTTGCTAAAGATGTATCTTTTAGTCCCTTTGTAATTGACTAGGATCCAATTTCCTTCAATTCCATAGCGTTCTGTTTTTTCTAGTGTTTTTTCAATTTTTACGACTTCATCTTTTCTAAGTAGAGTTGCATAATCATAATCCAATTCGCTATTTTTCTTAGTGCTTTTGCTAAGAAAAGCATAATCTTTTATTATTATGCCCATTTTATTACTAAAACCAAGGATGCTACTTTTGGGCAAATTTAATTTTTGAATAAGAGGAATTTTGTTGTTTTTATTACAAGCTAAAAGAATTAAGGATATTAAATATAATGTTTTTGTATTCATAATTTCCTTGATTTTTTATATACTATTTTAGTATGTTACTATAATAATATAGTATTTTTTAGAATTTTTAAGGATTGTTAATGAAGAAATATCTTTTTTTTATTTTATTTCTCATCTCTTCTAATAATTTAATTTTTTCTTATCCACTTTCTTTTGGCGGAGGTTTTTCTTATCAATTTACTAATTATACTGATAAAACAGGCGCCACTAAATTTGCTCCAAATTTTACTAGAGCAGATCATGGGATTAATTTGAATTTATTTTTTGATGCAAATTATGCACTTTTTGAAATGTCTTACAAAGAGGCTTTTGTTGCTACTCACAATGGGAGATATTTCTCGCTTGGACTTTATGGAACATATCCAATGGTTTTCAAAGAGCAGGTTAGAATGCTTTTTCCATTGATTGGGTTTAAATATGCATTCGATTTGAGTTCTAATAACTTCAATCTATTTTTTTTTAGCATGGGGCTTGCTGCTGATCTTTTTATTCCCGATCTTGAGGGTTTATACATTAGGCCTTTGTTTATGCTTTCCATCTCCCCATTTTCTAATTATAAGAATTTTTCTGGGTTAACGACTGAGATTATGCTTGGATTTAATATTGGTTGGAGATTTTTCAATTAGGAAGTTTTATTCCTAAATGAAATGGAACAGATCTTTCTTGTCCAAAGATGTTTGCAGTGAAGTTTAATTTGTAAGGAGCATTATTTGATTTGACAACAAGAGTGCTTGATCCCCCTCCATCTAGATTAATGGCGTTAGTCATGCCATAGCTTAATGCAAAATCAATAGCTTCATTTAGAGAAGCTCCTTTACTATTATTGACACCCCTTCCTTCTATTGTAGCAAGAAATAAATACTTATTATTTTTGTCAGTTCCTATGATTGTTCTTGGATGCTTTGTTTCTTTGAAATTTTTTTTATACTTTCCGTTTTTGATTAAAACAAAAAATCCGCTAAATCCATAATCGGAGTTTTTTATTTCATCTTCTTTGGGATTTAATATAATTTTATTGTGTTTTATTACAATCTCTCCGTAGTTATTTATTTGTTTTGAAATCATTTTTTTATTATATATGTATAGTCCTTTTGGAAAAAACATGTTTTGTTTAACTTCGTATGGACTTGTGTTGATTGCAATGTCAACGTTGTTGGAAATTAAGAAATGGCTTGTTGTTTGGCCTTTAAAGTAGTAATTGTTTAGCTTTTTGTCGCAAATAGGTTTTGATATGGTGAATTTTAGATCTTTATTTTCAATTTTCACTAAAACATAATTGCTGTTTATGAAATAACCTCTAACAACTTTGTATTTAGGTTTTTTGGCGATTGATTTGGACAACATTAGTCCTGATGAAATACTTAAAACCAATATTAGCAGTGTTAATATTTTTTTATTCATTTCTTTTTATTTTATAAGAATAAATGCTTTTGGGATAGTTTGTTAGTATGAGGTTTTTTATTTGTTTTGCTAATTTTTCATTTTTAAATTTCATAAGACTAAATATTTGATAAATTATTTTAACATCTATATTTTTTTCATTATTTAAAATTTTTTTAATTTCTTCTTCATTAATATTATCTTCATTTATTCTTAATTTTAGCGAAATGATTTCGTTTTTTATTTTTTTATTTTTAATCCTTTTTTGGTTTATTTTGTTTAAAAAATTATTAGCTTCTTTATATTTTTTTATTTTTAGATAGTATTTTGTAATTAGCAGATAATATTGTTCTAAGTCAAAATTTTTAATTTTATTTATTGTTTCTAATTCTTTTGGCAAGTTATTAGTTAAATCATAAAGCATGTATAGTTTTATTAAATTTTCTGCATTTTTCTTATCATTACTTTGTAATTCAAAAGGAAAAATTACTAAAAATAATAAAACATGAAAAAAGGATAGCCAGTCCATAATTTATTATAAACTTTGTTTTGAGAATAATGAAAATAATTTAAAATTATTATTAGCATTGCTGTTAACTTTGAATAATATTTGATTATTATCTTTTCTATTATAATAAGGCTTTCAAAGTTTAGTTTTTAAAAAAAGTAATTTAATTTTTTGTAAACTTTATTTATTAATTTTTTTATAAAATGTAGCTTTTGTATGTATTCTTTGTTTTCTATAAGGCTTTTTATGCTTTCCATAGATTCTTCTATTGCCATTATGAAATTTTGCTTAGGTTTTAGTCTAAAATTTCCAGAATAATCTGTTTCCAATGATAAAAAAAGAGCATTTTTTTTAGGGGGAGAGCTTATAAATTGCATTGTACACTCTAAAATATTTTTCATTTTTTCAGGTTCGTCAATGTTTACATTGTTTGTTTCATATTTTTTTATACAATGCCAATCTTTTCCCATGTTTTTGACTATTTCTATAGTTTCTAAAAATTTTTTATTGTTAAAAACTGTTATATTTTTATGCATCAATTGTATTTTAATTTTTTTCAAATTTTCATTATTTTGATTGTTTAGTTCGCTTTTAAGAATCATTTCTTTTATCGCTTCTAGGTTAATTTTTATTACATAAATGTTATTTTTGTATTCCGCTTTGAAAATTTTTTTTCCTATTTTGATTTCATTGATAATTTTTGTCTGTTTGGCATTTGTTATTTGTTTATCTTTGCTAGATATATCTTTATGTTTAAACTCTTCATTAAGAATGATATCATCAATCCATTCTTTTTTTAAGACACCAATAGATCTTGCATACATTTTTGTAGTTTCTATAATTTCCCCTGCAACGAAATATTTCACAGAATTGGTACTAATAAGTGATCCGGGATGAATTATTACGTTTTGAGCTTTGATGGTTTTATATTTATTTTTTGAAGTTTTAAAACAAATATAATCCCTCATTCCTCTCATTATTGATTTTAAATATCCTTCGTTATCAAAAACACCTTTTTGTATTATTGGTATATTTAATTTGCTAACAATGTTTTCAAGCTGCATTTGCACATTTACTATCTCTTCAAGTCCTTGTAGATCTAAATAATTTTCCTTTGTGAAAGCTTCTTTATTTGCAGCTTTTTTAAAATCTTCAAAGATATTGACAAACCCAATTAAATCTCCTATTGGATTTTTATATTTTAAGTGAGCTTGTCTGGCTTCCATCTCTTCATTTTGAGGTAGTAGGAAAATTCCACTTGTGGATAAAAATGATAGACCTATTGTGGTTTGATAGATTGCTTGTGGATAATTTATCATTGCCTCGACTAATGCTCTTGAATGTGCTGGTATTAATGGGAATAGTATCATATATTTTCCAATTTCTGTAAGTTCGTTTTTATTGTTTATAGCATCTAGAGATTTTAATATTTTGCTTGCAGTTTGAATCGAATGTATTGATGGTTTTGAGATAAAGTCAAAGTGGGTAAAATCTCTAATTCCAATATCTGCCATTCTCAGTATTACTTCAGATAGGTCTGTTCTATATATTTCTTCTTTTTGATAATCTTCTCTTAATTGATAATCTTCTCTTTTATAAAGTCTGTAACAAGTTCCTTTTGAAAGTCTTCCTGCTCGACCAGCTCTTTGGGTTGCTGATGATTTTGAAATTGGAACTTCTTGGAGCGAATAGGTATGAGTTTTTGTTTGGAATTTGTTTGTTTTAACTTTTCCGCTATCTATTACTATTTTAATATTTTCAATTGTGATTGAAGTTTCTGCGATGTTTGTTGACACTATTATTTTTCTTTTATTTTTAGGAGTAGTCATAAATATTTGCTCTTGAGCTTCTTTTGGCATTCTGCCGTATAAAGGAAATATTATTAAGTTTTTTTTTGAGTTTAATTCTTGTAATTCTTTTATAGTTTCTTTTATTTCTTTCTCTCCAGATAAAAATATAAGAATATCTCCTGCTTTTTTTTCTTTTATTACGTTTGAGACAATTTCTTTTATTTTTAATATCATCCCTTTTGATGTGTTTAAAAGAGGGGGATTGTATATTATTTGTACTGGGTAAGTGATAGTTTCAATACTAACAACCGGCGCATTGTTGAAATATTTTGAAAATATTTTTGTGTTTATCGTAGCAGATGAAATTATGATTTTAAAATCATCCCTTTTTCTTGAAATGTCTTTAATGAGACCTAATATAAAATCTATATTTAAACTTCGTTCGTGTGCTTCGTCTATTATTATTACATCATATTCATAAAGTAGTGTATCTTTTTTTAGCTCTTGCAGAAGCACTCCATCAGTCATTAGTTTGATTTTGGTTTTTGGACTTGTAATTTCTTCAAATCTTATTTTGTAGCCAACTTCTTCTCCAACATTTACGCCAATATGCTTGGCAATATATTCAGCTATTGATATTGTAGCTATTCTTCTTGGTTGAGTTACTCCAATTTTTCCTAATTTTGCAAAACCCGCTTCATATATTATTCTTGGCAGTTGGGTGGTTTTTCCACTACCTGTTGGACTTTCAACAATTAAAACATTATGCTTTTTTAGTACTTTAATTAATTCATCTTTGTATTTATAAATTGGGAGTTTGAAATCATTCATATTATTTATAACAAGCTAAATACATATTTCTCATTTATTTCGTCAAGATTAATGTTATCAGGTAAATCAATCTTTTTTCTTTTAATTTTAGCATAAAATTTTTCGTTTTTTTTGTAAATATATATTTTGTTGCCGATTTTGTTTTTAGAAAATGTGATTATTTTAACGATTATGCCCACTTTATTGGCTCTTTCGTTGAGTAGGCTTATGGCCTTGTCTAGTGTTATGTCATATGCTTTTAAATCTTTTTTTAGCGAGCAAGCAATACTTCCGCTTTCAGTTTTAATATAGTCTCCAAAAACACCAGTTGCAGCAATGATTTGTTCATTGGTTTGGGGATGTTTGCCGATTGATTTTGGCAGTGAGAGTAATTTTAAAGCAAGTTCTAATGTTATATTTTCAGGGTCAATTTTTTTAGTTGATGTTTTTTTTGCTTTTATTATTTTTAATTTTTTAGGTTTTCCCTTTTTTGTGTATTCTTGAGGAGCATGAGTGTCTTCTCCAAGCTGTACAATGTTTCCATAAATTGTATTTTTAAAGATTACATTAAGTCCTGTTAAAGGATCAATCCCAAGTATATTTGGTTTTAGCTCTTTTTCATTTATTATTTTTTCTATTTCATCTTTTTTGTACAAATTTTCTAATGGAGTTTTTGTATTAATTGAGTAATTATGCCCTTTAAATATTAAATAAGGCCCATATTTGCCAATGTTTATTGTGTAATTAATGCTATTATTATTTTCTATGTCTTGACTTTCAATAACAGTTCTAAATTCAGAGGAATCAATTTTAGGCTCTAGCTGTATTACTGTGTCTTTTAGGCCTTTTTTGCCATTATAAAATTTACTTAAATATTTTATTTTGTCTAGCTTTCCTATTGCTATTTTATCTAATTTTTCTTCCATATTAGAGGTGAAATTTAGTTCAATTAGTACTGGAAAATATTTCTCAAGAAGATTTATTACAGCAGCTCCTTTTATAGTTGGTATTAATGTGTTGTTAAGTTTGAATGCATATTCTCTTTCTAAAAGCGTTGATATAATTGTAGAATAAGTTGAAGGGCGACCTATTCCTTCTTTTTCCATTTTTTGTACAAGAGAAGCTTCTGTGTATCTAAATGGAGCCTTTGTTTCGTGTTCGCTTGTTTTCATTTTAACTATAGAAAATATATCTCCCTTTTTTATTAAGTCGAAATTTATGTTAAGATATTCATCTTTTTCTTTAGTATGTTTAAGAAATCCATCAAAAATTATTTTTGTAAAACTTGATTTGAAAATTAAGTTTTTATATCTAAAAGTCAATTTTATATATTCTTTTATTGCATCTTTCATTCCAGAAATAATGGTTCTATCCCATATTATTTTGTAAATTTCTTTAGCGGTTTTGCTTTCTATTTCTATTTTTTCATTTGGAATAAACATTTCAGAAGGCCTTATTGCTTCATGTGCATTTTGAGCCATTTTTTCTTTTTCATAAATTCTATCTTTTTCCTCTATATAGTCTTTTCCATATTTATTTTTTATTATTTTTGTTATTTTGTCTTTTGCAATTTTAGCAATATTATGAGAGTCTGTTCTCATGTAGGTAATGTATCCGTGTTCGTAAAGTTTTTGAGCATGTTGCATGATTTGCTTTGTTCCAATTTTAAGGCGCTTATTTATTTCTTGTTGAAGTGTAGATGTGGTAAATGGTTTTGGAGGGGATATTTTTATTTTTTTAGTTTCTATTGAAATTAATTCAATTTTTTGACCATTTTTTAATTCTTTTTCAAGCTCGATCATTAAATCTTGGGTTATTATTGTTGTTTGGGCGATATTTTTAAGTTTTCCAGTTTCATTTTCAAAATCTTTACCTTCCGCTACATTTTTGCCGTCAATTTCTTCTAATTTTGTTTCAAGCAGCAAGTCTTTTTTATCGTGTTTACATTGAAGTAAAATTGAATAATAATTAGCCTTTTTAAAATTTATTCTAGTTTTTTCTTTTTCTATTAATAATTTTAATCCAACAGATTGTACTCGTCCAGCAGAAAGTCCATAAGCTACTTTTTTCCAAAGTAGGGGAGAGATGGTATATCCGTATAATCGGTCTAATATTCTTCTAGCTTCCCCAGCATTAACAAGGTTCATATCTATATTTCTAGTATTTTTTAGTGATTCAGTTATTGCAGTTTCTGTGATTTCATGAAATATCATCCGTTTGTAATTTGTGATTCTTAATACTTCTTTTAAGTGAAATGCTATAGTTTCTCCTTCTCTGTCTTGGTCGGTTGCAAGATATATTTCATTTATTGTTTTTACTAATTTTTTTAGTTTTGATATAATTGGTTTTTTATTGTTAGGAATAATATAAATTGGATTAAATCCATTGTTATAATCTATAGAAATATTTGCCCATTCATATTTTTTATATTCTTTGGGGATTTCTTTTGCATTGTTTGGTAGATCTACTATGTGCCCAATGCATGCTTCTACTAAGAATGATTCATCGAGAAACTTTTTTATTGTTTTGGCTTTTGTTGGCGATTCAACTATTATCAATTTTTTATTTTGCATAAATTCCTTATATTTATATATTGTATTATAATATATAAATATAATTTAAGAATTAAAAAAAGTGAGAGTATTTTGTGAGCAATTATAAAATTCTTCATACTTCAGATTGGCATATTGGAAAAAAGATTGAAAATTTTTCAATACTTAAGGAGCAGAAAAATTTTTTATCTTTTCTTTTAGAATTTCTTAAAAAAGAAAAGATAGATCTTTTACTTGTTGCCGGGGATGTTTATGATTCCAAAAGACCTGGGTTTGAAGAGCAAAAGTTGGTAAATAATTTTTTTTATGAACTTTCTTTTACTTCTTGTAAATGGTGTGTGATTATTTCTGGAAATCATGATAAAAAGGATTATTTGAGTATAAATAAAAAACTTCTCTCACGGTTTAATTTTTTTTTAATAACAGAATATGATTCTGATGAGCAAATAGTTTTATTAAAAGATAATGGAAATATTAAGTTTATTGTTGTTTGTCTTCCACATATAAATGAAAGGCTTATTTTAGGGCAAAATTTTGACAATATTTTTGGATTAGAAGATCAGTCTTCCAGTAAGCTATTTCTTGAAAATTTAGAAAATGCTTACAGAGAAAGAATATCAAATTTATCTAATTTTTTAGAAAACAAGTATAAAGGAATTCCTAAAATATTAATGGCTCATTCTTTTTTTGGTAGCAGTAAAAAGATTGATACCCTGGGAGGCAGTTATATTATTCCTTTTAATGTTTTTGGAAATAGTTTTTCTTATGTTGCTCTTGGGCATATTCATAAATTCATGAAACTAAGAGATAATATTGTCTATTCAGGATCTCCTATGCAATATTCATTTAATGAGACCTGCGATAAATATATAAATGTTTTACATTTTAATGACAATAAATTAATCTTGCAAGAAGCATTTCCAGTGCCGGTTTTTAATAAATTAATCTTTGTTAAAGGTTCTTTGAATGAAGTTCTTGACTTTTTGGCTAATGTTAAAAAAGAAGAGTCTTTTACCATTTATTTGAAAATTGAACTTAATGAGGCAGTTGATACTAGTGCTGAGGAGACTATTTATGATTTAATAAGGCTTAATTTTATGAATTTAGTTTCTATTTCCTATTCCTTACCCTCAAGTCAGGATTTGCAAGACGATTCCAACTTTATTGGAGAACTTGAGGTGCTTGAAATGGATGAAAAATATTTTTTTGAGAAAAAGTTAAGACGAGATTTTGAGAACGGTGTTATTAGGGATATCAAATTTAAGGAAGAAGAGCTTATTTCTCTTTTTAACGAGGTTTTAACTAACGGATATTTGGGTGAATATGAGGATAAATAAGCTCATATTTAAAAATATTGCTTCTTATAAAGGTGAGCATGAGTTAAATTTCGATACGCTTCTTTTAAGGCAATCAGGCATTTTTTTAATTTCTGGCAATACTGGATCAGGCAAAAGTACTATTTTAGATTGCATAACTTTGGCGCTATATGCTCGTGTTTACAGACTTGGAAAAAAAATTGTAGATATTATATCAAAAGGCGAGACTAGCGCTTATGTTAAATTAACATTTACTATTTCTGGAAAGATTTATGAATCTTTTGTTGAGCTTAATGTGAAAAATATAGAGACCCCCAAGAGTATGCTGCTTAGTTGTTTTTTTGATGGTAGGATTATTGAGGGTCGAACTGATGTTTTAGAGTATATTAAAAGTCTTTGTCGATTAGACTTTAACCAATTTTGTCAAACTGTAATTTTGCCACAAGGCAATTTTCAAGAATTTTTAACATCAACTCCTAAAGAGAAAGCTGCAATAATTGATAATATTTTTAATTTGGAAAAATATGATAATTTGGAATTTTATTTAAAAAGCGACTTTGAGCGCACAAAATTTAATATAGATAAATTGTTAAATTCTGAATCTTATGAAAAATCAATTCTTGATTATGATGAGAGGGAGTATAAATCCCTTAAGGATTATTTGGATTTAGTTGATATTGATCGATTAGAAATTGATCTTGAAAATATTAGAAGAACTATTTCTTTGTGTAATCAGGCAATAGCGTCTAATGAGAGATATTTGGAATTGGAAATTGAAATGTCTTCTTTAAAGGATCAATTATCTTATCAGATTGAATACCAAAATTCTTTAGAGAAGGACTACTTCCTTCAGAAAAAAATAAAAGAAAATTTAGATTTGGATCGAAAAATTTATTTATGTTCAGATTTTTGGAATTTGAAAAATCTTGTTGCTATGCAAGGCGAATTATTTAATGATATTGGATTACTTGATTTAGAGTTTTCAAAAGTTATGAGTAATTTAAAAGAAATCAAAGATTTGGATAGTAATAATTTTAATTTTAATTATGTTAAGGAACTTTATAATAGAAATTGCAATCTTTTTAACTTAAGACTTGTTGAGAATGATTATCAAAGCTTACTTTTAAGAAAGAATAGCCTTGAGGATGAAAAAAAAGAATTATTAAAGTCTCATAGTAAGAAAAATGATGAGATTAAAAACATTTCTTCTGAGAAATCTAATTTTGATTTTGACAAATATGTTTACTATGAAGCATTGAAATTATTTCAAACTTTTAATGATGAGTTGATTTCAAAATATAGAGATAAGTTAGAGTTTTTATTAAAATCCATTGACAAAGAAGATTTTAATAAAAATAAGGAAAAAAATATTATTAAAATTGACTTGTATAAAGAGTTGTTAAAATATCTTGATGATAAAAATTTTTTTATTGAGAGCGATAAAGAGAAGCTAAAATATATTGAGTCTGAATATAAAAATTATCAGCATAAAGATAAATTATCGGTTTGTAGTTTGAAAGAGCTTTACGCTTTAAATTCAAAACTTCATTTGATACAAAATCAAATTGATGAGCTTAAATATCAGCTATCTTGCAGACAAGAAGAAATCTCTAAACAAGAGGTTAATGCTTTGGAGTTTAAAAAGAATAATGATGAGATTTTAAGATTGATTGGAAAAAATTTATTTGATAAATACATAAATTATTTTGACAGAGAAAAAATTTTAGCATTTGAAAACAAGTTGGAAAAGCTTGAACAATTTAAGGTTAGGAAAAAAGATTTAAAAATTGAGATTTCTTTAAAAAATAAAAATTTTGATCAAAATCTTTTAAAGATTAAGAGTTTATTATTAAAGCTTAATTTAAATTTAAGTTTTAACGATTATTCTTCTTTGGAAAGAGAATTTAATGTTGTTTTGGTTAAGCAGAAAATTGTAGAAAATGAATGGAATATTCTTGTTTTGAATCTTAAAAATTTAGAAGATTTGAAAATTAAAACCGAAACCCAAATTAAATTTATAAAGGAATCTATATTGACTTTAAAAGCGAGATTAAATGAAGAGCAAAATAGTTTTATTAATATAATTTCAAATTTAAAAAGTGTTTTTTTTAGTTCATTTTCTTTTGAATCAGAAACTGCTTTAGAACAAATTAATAAGAATAGTTTGCATTTCTTGCAAAAATTTAGCTTATCAATTAGTTCTAAGCTTGAATTTTTATCCAGAGATATCGAAAAGTATAAAATCAAGCTTTTAAATTTTCAAGCTCTTCAAAAAAAGATTAATCAACAAAGAATTAATTTAGACGCGCTTAGAGGGGAATTAAATCTTGCCAAAGAAAGGAAAGATAAGCTAGATGTTTTAAGGAAGGTGGTTATTAGGTCTTCTGGATTGAAATATTATGTTCAAACTTTTTTAATTAATGATATTTTAAGGCTGGCAAATGAAAAGTATTTAAGATGGATTTTTCCTGATTTTGAGCTTAAAACTAATAAAGAGAGCAAAGAGTTTGATTTTTTAATTGAAGACAAAAAAGATGTTAATAAAATAAGAACGGTAAAAACTTTGTCTGGGGGTGAGAAATTTCTTGTATCTTTAGCTTTGTCCTTAGCTTTATCTGATAAAATAAGGGATAGTGAGTTGAAAATCGAAGCTTTTTTTTTAGATGAAGGGTTTGGTAATCTTGACGAAGATACTTTGGCTCAAGTTATGCCTAAGCTTTCTAAGTTTCAAATGATGACTGGACGACAAATTGGTATAATTTCTCATGTTTCTTATTTGAAAGAGATGATTAAAGCACAAATAGTTATAAACAAGATTTCTAAAATTTCTTATATTGCTATGGAAAATTTATGATCATTTATGTAAAATTAGGCTTTGAGGATAAATATGAAACGTTATTTAGCAATTGATATTGGAGGGACTAGTACTAAATATTCGCTTGCAGATTCAAGCGGTGTTTTTTTTGATAAAAATGAAATAAGTACGGGCGCTACTTCTGATGAGCAAGTAAATATTTTAGTTAACCTTATTAATTCTTATAAAGAATCAAGCGATATAGCGGGAGTTGCAATTTGTATTCCCGGGTTTGTTGATCTTAAGGGAAATGTTATTAGGGTAAATGCTATTTCTGGATTTGTTAATTATCCTTTAAAAGAGCGATTAGAATCTTTAACCGGAGTAAGTATAGAGATTGAAAATGATGCTAATTGTGTAGCCTTGGCAGAAAAATTTAAGGGTAATGCTATTGACTCTAATGATTTTATTGCTATAACTCTTGGGACAGGAATTGGTGCTGGAATTTTTGCAAATGGCAAGCTTTTAAGAGGGAGTTCTTTTATGTCTGGAGAAGTTGGATTTATGATTACTAGGGGTATTAGCAATAATATTCCTTTTAATTGTAGATGGGAATCTATTTCTTCTGTTTTGGCCTTAAGAAAAAGAGTTGCTATGCGATTAGGGAAGCCTTTAAAAGAGGTTTCAGGAGAATTTGTTTTTGATCTAGCTGAGAATGGGAATCTTCATGCAAAAAATGAAGTTGATAGATTTTTTGAAAATTTGTCATTTGGTATTTTTAATTTAACTTTTATTTTGAATCCTGAAAAAATTTTGATTGGAGGAGGAATAAGCGCAAGGTCCGATTTAATAGATAGAATATATGAAAAATTAGAAAATTTATGGTCTTTAGAAATGGCTTTTAATAATAATAATAGTATAAAAAATCTTGTAACACTTGAGCCTACTAAATTTAATAATGAATCTGGTAAAATTGGAGCTTTGTATCATTATTTTACTTGTAAAAAGCAAAATAATACCTCATTTTAGGTTTGAATATTTGAAGCTAGTTTTTCTATAAGGTTTTCAACGCTAGATTTTTGAATATTAAATTCTATTTCTACTGTATTTTGGTCTTTTATTGTGGCCTTTATATGGCTTGATATTGTGAGATTGGTCATGTTTGCCAAGACAGTTGGAATTAACTTTTTTGATAATATTTTTAGTATTGGCGGGTTATTTGTTTTGATCAAGGATTTAAAAATATATTCGTTTTGATTTAAGCTGTTTATAGACAGAGTTCCGCTGCTAAAAGGGATTAAATTTTTGTTGCTTACTATTTGGTTTGGGAGCAGTAATTCTGAATCTTGAATCCAAAAAAACATTTCATTCTTTTCCACTTCCTTGATGTATTTTGTTGTTAGTATATTATTGTCTTTTACGGTTTTATCTTTTTGGGCTATTGTAATACTAGTTCTAGCTTTGTTTGGGATAATATATATATTTGAATTTTTAAGTTTCCATTTTGGATTTGTAAGTATATTGCCTATTGATTCTGTATTTCTATTTTTATGAATTCCCCAAAAAATATCTTTTGGAAAATTGCCCATTATTAGTAGAGCAAAGTCGTTATTTTCTTTTTTATAGCTAAAGTATAAATCGCTTATAAGCCCTAGAATGGATTTGTATTTAGGGCTTAAGGAGTTATAAATAGACCTGTTTTTAATTAAATTTACATGGGCGTATAAATTTGCGTCAGGCAAAAGTTCCATTAAGTAATTTAGTTTTTGTTTTGGAGGGCTGTAAGGCAGACTGGCGCATCCCACTATGAGACATGAAATGGTGATTTTAGTTAATGTTTTTAACATTTTTCAATTCCTATTAGTATAAATATGTCATCGGCAAGGTTTATTTTTTTTTCTAGCTTACTTTTGTTTAATATGATATTTAAGGCCAATGTTTCAGTTTTAATGTATTTTTCAAATTTATTTAGCATTTCCTTTAATGTTTCATTATTTTCTATGTATAAATTTATTCTATCGCTAACATCAAAATTTTTTTCTTTTCTTAAATTTTGTATTTGTCTTACAAATTCTCTTGTAAGCCCTTCTAAGTACAATTCTTTAGTGATTAGCGAATCTATTCCTATTGTAATAGATTCTTCATTGATTACTTTTAAGTTATCTTTTTCCTCTCTTTCTAATATTATATCATTTAATGATAAATAATGCTTTACATTAGCTGATTTTATCTCGTAAGACGTTCCATTGATTATTTTTATTATGTCTTCATTTTTTAGCTTGCTAATCTCAATAGATACTGCTTTCATATCTTTTCCAAGCTTTTTCCCAAGTTCTTTAAAGTTTGCTTTTGCTTTGTAAGTTATAAGCTCTTCTTCGTTAGATTTTATTTTCATTTCTTTTGCATTTATTTCATCTAATATTATTTCTTGCATTTCCATTAACATATTTTGTTCATTTTGATTTTTTGTGACGATATATATCGTACTAATAGGCATTCGTATTTTTATATTGTGCAATGATCTGAGCGATCTTGCCATTGAAGTTATTTTTCTTGCGAGATTTATTTTCTCTTCAATTTTTTTGTTAATGAAATTTTCATTTGCTTTTGGATAATCGTTGAGGTGTATTGATTGTTTATCTTCATCAGTTTTTAAATTTTGATAAATCTCTTCTGTTATAAATGGAATAAAGGGCGCAAGTAAAATCATTAAAGTTTTGATTGCATAATATAATGTTTCGTAAGCGTCATTTTTGTCTTTATCGTTTTCTGATTTCCAAAATCTTCTTCTTGATCTTCTTATATACCAATTGTTTAATTTATCTATAAATTCAAGTAAAGATTCTATTGATTTTGTTAGATTGTATTTATCTATCTCTGTATTTAGTATTTTTTTTAGGCTTTCAAGTTCGCTTATGATCCATTTGTCAAGGCTATTGTTTTTAACTAGGCTTAGATTTTTCGGAGGCTTGAATTTATCAATTATTGCATAAGTTGTGAAAAAGGAATAAGCGTTCCAAATGGGTATTATTATGTTTTTAAGAACGTCTCTTACTCCATTGTCGCTATATTTTAAATCATCAGCTTTAACTACGGGGCTCATTATTAAATAAAGCCTTAAGGCATCGGCTCCGAAGGTGTTTATTACTTGCATTGGATCTGTATAATTTTTAAATGATTTTGACATTTTTCTTCCATCGCTTGAAAGCACAAGTCCATTTACAATGACGTTTTTGAATGCTGTGTTTTCAAAAAGAGCAGCTCCCAGGATTGTAAGAGTATAAAACCATCCTCTTGTCTGATCTAGACCTTCTGCAATAAAGTCAGCAGGAAATATGTTTTTAAAATTACTTTCATTTGCGAATGGATAATGATTACTTGCGTAAGGCATTGCTCCAGATTCAAACCAACAATCAAGAACCTCGCTTGTTCTGACAAATGTGCCACCGTCTTTACTTGGCCAGGTTATTTTATCTATTCGGTCTTTGTGTAAGTCTTCGATTTTTTGACCAGATAGGTTTTCAAGCTCTTTTTTTGATCCAACGCAAATTTTTTTTCCTGTTTTTGAGCATATCCAAATTGGAATTGGATTTCCCCAAAATCTGTTTCTGCTTATTGCCCAATCCTTTGCATTTTCTAACCATTTTCCAAATCTTCCTTTTTTTAAATGGGCTGGCATCCAATTAATTTTTTCATTTACCTCTAAGAGTTTGGTTTTTATTTTTTCTACATTTACAAACCATGAGCTTATTGGTCTGTAAATAATTGGACAGTTTGTTCTGTAACAAAATGGATACCTGTGCAGATAATTTTCTCTTTTGAATAAAAAATTGCGTAATTTTAGGTTTTCTATTATTTTTTTATCAGCATCTTTTACAAAAAGTCCTTTAAAATCTTTTACCTGATTTGTAAATTTACATTCAGCATCTAAGGGGTCTATTATATCGACATTTGTGTGTTTTTTAAGTATTCTGTAGTCTTCTTCTCCAAAAGGAGCAAGATGAACAATCCCTGTTCCATCGTCAGTTGTAACATAATCGGCTGTGTATACCTTGAAAGCCCCTTTATCTTTTTGTTCTAAAAAGTAGTTAAAAATAGGTTCATATTCTATGCCTTCAAGCTTGCTTCCTTTGAATTTTTCTATAATAGTATATCCATTTTCATTGTCATAATAGCTATTAAGCTTTTTTGATCCAAGTATTAAAATCTCTTCTTTTTTTTTGTCAAAAATTTTGGAATATTCTATTTCTTGTCCTACTGCAATTCCAAGGTTTGAAGGCAATGTCCAAGGGGTGGTTGTCCATACTAGTAAATATTCGTTTTTATCTTTGATTTTAAATTTTATTGTTAATGATGGGTCATTGACTTCTTTGTATTCTCCAAGATTCACTTCGAAATTTGAAAGTGGAGTTGCAAGCTTTGGGGAATAGGGTAGTACATAGTAACTTTCGTAGATTAAACCTTTGTTATAAAGATTTTTAAATACCCACCACACAGATTCCATAAAGCTTATATCCATGGTTTTGTAGCCTTTTTCAAAATCTACCCATCTTCCAAGCCTCAAAATTATATTTTTCCATTCTTTTGTATATCTGAGTACTATTTTTTTGCATTCTTTGTTAAAATTTCCAATACCATAATTTTCTATTTCGTATTTGCCAGAAATTCCTAATTTTTTTTCTACTTCGTATTCAACAGGTAGTCCGTGAGTATCCCATCCAAAATTTCTTTTAACATATTTGCCTTTCATTGTTTGATATCTTGGAATTATGTCTTTTATTGTGTTTGGAACAAAATGTCCAAAATGAGGAAGTCCTGTTGCAAAAGGCGGTCCGTCATAAAATGTAAATTCTTCGCATCCTTCTCTTTGTTCCATTGATTTTTCAAAGATTTTATTGTCATTCCAAAATTTTAATATTTTTTCTTCTATTTTAGGAAAATTTGCTTTGTTTTCTACTTTTTTAAACATATTATAATTCCTCTTTATTTTATTATTATTTTTTCTTTTTCTAAATAAATTGTTATTTTATTTATGTTTTGATTTTCAGCTATTTTGGTGATAATATTTTCTTCTATTTTTTCTTTTATTGCAGCAATTACGCTTCTTGCTCCTGAATTTTTTTTATAGTATTTTGCGGTTATGAATTTTTCAACATCTTTTTTTATTTCTATTTCAATTCCTTTGGAGTTAAATTTTGTTTTAAGGGTGCCTAAGTAGTTTTTGCAAATTTCTTCTACATTGTCCTTTGTAAGGACATTTAGGATTATTTTTTTTTGAATTCTATCTAAAAGTGACAACTTGAATCTTTTTTCAAGATCTTGTTTTATTTCTTCTTTAAAGTTTTTTGTTTCTAAGCCTTTTTGTTGATTTTTGTTGAATCCAATATTCTTTTCTCCAAGAAGCATTCTAGATCCAACGCTTGTAGTCATTATTATAATTGTATTTTTAAATAGTATTTTGTCTTCTTTGCTATCAATAAGTTCTCCATTTTCAAGCATGCGACTTATTAGGTTTAATATAGAGTTGTGGGCATTTTCAATGTTTTCAAGCAATATTAAAGTTTCAAATGAATGTTTTAATTTATTTGTCAGAATGCCTCCATCAGAGTAGCCTATGTATCCTGGATTTGTGCCAATTAATTTTGAAATAGAGCTTTCTTCTTTGTAGTCTGACATGTCTAGTCTTAATACTGAATTTTGATCCTTGATAATTTTTTTAGATATTTCATCAGTTAAAGTAGTTTTTCCGCATCCACTTGATCCTATTAGCAATATTGAGGTTAAAGGTTTAGAATCGTCATTAAGTCCAAGTTTGACTTTAACAATTTCTTTAATAAGTTCGCTTATTGCATGTTTTTGTCCGATCACTTTTTGATTGATTTTACTCTCTACTTCTTTTAATTCTAAAATTTCTTCTTTTATGTTGTTTGCTGTTTTAATGGATAATATTTCATTTATTACTTTTTGTATATCATCTGATGTTATGACCTTGTCTTTTGTAAGTTCTTCCTTTTTGATTGCACCGGCAATGTCTATTATATCTATTGCTTTATCTGGGAATCTTTTGTTTATTAGATATTTGGATGAAAGTTTTACTATATTTAAAAGAGCGCTTTTTTCATAGATCACTCCATGATAGTCTTCAAAATTTTTTGCAATATTTTCGATTATTTTTAGTGTATCTTTTTCATCGGGCTCTCTTACAGTAATTGTTTGGAATCTTCTGGCGAATGCTTTGTCTTTTGAAATATATTTTCGATATTCATTATAAGTAGTTGCTCCAATAATTTGTATTTCAGCTCTAGAAAGTGATGGTTTTAGTATGTTTGACGCATCAAGAGCTCCTTCGGAGTTTCCAGCTCCTATTAAAGTGTGTATTTCGTCAATAAATATGATTGTGTTTTTATTTTTTTCAATATACTTAATTATATTATTTAAACGATCTTCAAACTCCCCTCTATACTTTGTTCCCGATACCAAGTTTGAAACCTTAAGCATTAAAATTGTTTTGTTTTGTAGTTTGCTACTTATTTTTTTTTGTACTATGCTTGATGCAAGTCCTTCAACTATTGCTGTTTTCCCTACGCCAGGTTCGCCTATTAGCATTGCGCTATTTTTGTTTCTTCTCAGGAGTATATTTGTAAGAGTTTTAATCTCTGTTTCTCTTCCAATCAAAGGGTCTAATTTTCTATCTTTTGCAAGTGCTGTTAAATTTTTAACATACTTTTCAATTTCGAAGTGTTCATTTTCAAGTCGTATTTCTTCATCAAATTCTTTGTAGGTTTCAATTAATCTTATTTTATTTTTTTCCATGTATTCTAATATATTTTGATCTTTAAAGTTAAAGCTAGATTTACTTAGTTTGTGCTTTTTAAGAAGTTTTTTATTTTTTAATATTTGATAAAAAATTTCTTTTGCCCCTATTAAGGGTTTGGATTTAAATTCCTTTTTAGCTTCTTTTATGAGGGTAAAGATTTCTTTATTGATTTTTGGAATAATTATCTCGTTTTTTTCTATTAAAATTTTCTCTAATTTATCTATTTCGCATATAGCTTCTTGTTTAATGTTTTTTAGAGTTTTAGTATCTATAAATTTTATTTCAGATTTTTTGGGAGTAGTAATTATAGACATTAATAAGTGCCAAATTGAAACTTCTTTATTTTTATTTTTTCTTGCAATTTCTTTTGAATCTATTTCTACCAAATTTATTAAATTTTCTGTTATGTTAATATTTTTTTATCTCCATCTTTATTGCATTTATTATACCAAATATTTTATGTTTTTCCTTATACTCTAATTTTATAGATATGTAAAATTTAATTTTTGGCTCTGTTCCAGAAGGTCTTACAATTATTACAATTTCGTTTTCAAGTATAAATTTTATTGCATTTATAGGGCATTCATATTCTTTGATTTCTGAAATTTCTTTTTTGAAGTTAATCTTTTTAAGAGTTTTATAGTCTAATTTTTCGATTATTTTAATTCCTGCGAATTGTGCTTTTTGTTCTTTTCTTAGTTTTAGCATTAGTTCTTCTCTTTGAATTTCCCCATTGGCTCCCTCAAAATTTTTTTCTATATTAAATTCTTCATAATATCCAAATTCTTTGTATATCTTTTCAAGATAATTCTTAATTGTTTGTTGCTTAGCTTTTAAGTCAAGCGCTAAAGAACAAATTCCTTTTATGGCTGAAAATGCGTCCTTATCTCTAACTTTTCTTCCTATTAGATATCCATGACTTTCTTCGCATGCAAAAGCAAATTTTTTATTTGGTTCATTTTTTTCCATTTCATTAATTAAGTTTCCTATCCATTTAAATCCTGTGTAAGTTCTAAAAATTTGAGAGTCATGCTTTTTTGCAATTTTTTCTAGCATTGGTGTTGTTACAAACGATGATATTACAAATGTATTTTTAGGATTTATTTCTTTTGAGAGTATATAGTTCATTAAAATGCATGATATTTGATTTCCGTTTAAGAATATCCATTCATTTTGATCTTTAAATGCAATTCCCATTCTGTCAGCATCTGGATCTGTTGCAAGGGCAATGTCACAATCTTCTTTTTTTGCAAGTTCTATTACTTTAAGCATTGATGTTTTTTTTTCTGGATTAGGATAATTTATTGTTGGAAATTCAGGGTTTGGTAGTATTTGACTTTTTTCTAAAAAAAGCTGTATTTTGCTATTTGCAAAGAGTTTTTTTATTATGGTTCCGCCGGTGCCATGTAGTGCTGTGTAGGCTATTTTTAAGTTTGTTTCTTTGCTCTTCTTTTCAAAGTCAGGGAATTCTTTGTTTATTGTTTTTACATACTCTTCGTCTATCTCATTGTCAAGTTCTTTGATGATCCTTTTTTCAATACCTTCTTTTATAGTAATTGTATTTATTATGTTTTTTACTTTTTTAATTTCATTAGTTATTAGTGTGTCATGAGGTGGTATTATTTGGATTCCACTCTTCCAATATACTTTATAGCCATTATATTCTTTTGAATTATGACTTGCTGTTATCATGACACCAACATCACAATCAAATTTTCTTATTGTATAAGATAGCTGGGGAGAAGGTCTTAAGCTTTTATATATATATGTTTCAAAATTATTTGAGGCGAAAATTTGAGCAGCGTTGTAAGCAAATTCTTTTGAAAAATATCTTGAATCATAGCTTATTGCAACTTTAGGGTTTTTGTTTATTTTAAGTACGTAGTTGCATATTCCTTGGCTTATTTTTTTTACATTATATGTGTTTATGTAGCATGTTCCAGCTCCAATGACTCCTCTTATTCCAGCGGTGCCAAATTCTAGATCTTTGTAAAATCTGTTTAGAATTTCTGTTGAATTATTTGTTTTTTGAATTTTTATTGCTTCTTCTTGAAAATATATATCTTCTTCAAGAAGAATGTAATTTTTCAATTTTCTTTTGGCTTCAATTTTTAGCATCAATTATCCCTTTTATTTTATTTTTTTAAACAAAGATTAATTAAATTATATTGGTTTATAATGAATTATATACTTGATATAGAATTTATTATCATATAATTTATAAGAATATGTATTAAATTTTGGTCGTTAAATTAATGATAGATTTTTTTTTGAAGTCAGAATATCTTCCTGCTGGTGATCAGCCTAAAGCAATAAAAGAGATTGAAAATTCTATTTTACTGGGGAATAAATATCAAACATTAAAAGGTGTTACAGGCAGTGGAAAGACTTTTACAATTGCAAATATAATTAAAGATCTAAACAGGCCTGCCTTGGTTGTTAGCCATAACAAAACATTAGCAGCACAACTTTATAGGGAGTTTAAAGATTTTTTTCCAAACAATGCTGTTGAATATTTTGTTTCTTATTATGATTATTATCAACCTGAATCTTATGTGCCTTCAAAAGATTTATTTATTGAAAAAGAAGCTACTATTAATGCTGAGATAGAAATTAAGCGAATAAGGACGGTAACTTCTCTTGCTAAAAGACGAGATGTAATTGTTGTTGCAACCGTATCTTCAATTTATGCTCTTGGATCTCCAGATTTTTTCAAAAAATCAGCACGAGAATTTTTTGTAGGTCAAAAAATTTCTATTAAAGAAATATCAGATATTTTTGTAGAGCTTTATTACGAGAGAACTTTGATAAATCTAGAAAGAGATAAATTTTCAATTAAGGGGGATGTTGTTGAAATTTGGCCTAGTAGTGAGCATGGAGAGTTTGCTTATCGAATTTGTTTAGATTTTGATGAAATTGTTGAAATATATAGGATTAGTTCATTTTCTAAAAAAAATTTAGGAGCTACAAATAGTTTTACTCTTTTTGCTAAATCTTATTTTGTCATTCCTTATAAGAACGTATTAGAAGCGATACCTAAAATATCTTATGATTTAAGTCTTCAATGTCAATATTTTAAAGATAATGGCAAGCTTGTAGAAGCCGAGAGACTTAAGCAGAGGGTAGAGTATGATTTGGAAATGCTTAGAGAAACAGGATTTTGTTCGGGCATTGAAAATTATTCTAAATATTTGACTGGAAGCACAATGGAAAGGCCTTATTGTCTTTTTGACTTTTTCCCGAAAGATTACTTATTGTTTGTAGATGAATCTCATGTTACATTGCCTCAATTTAGGGGAATGTATAATGGAGATTATTCTAGAAAATTAAATCTTGTTAACTTTGGGTTTAGACTTCCTGCAGCGCTTGAAAATAGACCTCTTAAATATGATGAATTTGACTCATTAATTAATCAAGTTGTGTTTGTATCTGCAACTCCAGGTTTTGAAGAAAATGAGAAAAGTAGTGTGGTTGTTGATCAAATAATTCGTCCCACAGGCCTTGTTGATCCGGAAATTATTACTAGGCATTCTTATGGGCAAATGGAAGATCTTTATAGTGAGATTCAAAAAAGAGTAGCTCTTAAAGAGCGGGTTTTAATTACTACTTTGACAAAAAAAATGTCTGAGGATTTGACTGAATATTTAGTAGGTCTTGGCGTAAAGGCAAAATATTTGCATTCAGAACTTAATGCTCTTGAAAGAGTGGAAGTTATTTCGTTGCTTAGAAAATCTGAAATTGATGTTATTGTTGGCATTAACTTGCTTAGAGAGGGTTTAGATATTCCAGAAGTATCTCTTGTTGCAATATTAGATGCTGATAAGGTGGGGTTTTTAAGATCTACTACTTCGTTAATACAAACAATTGGCAGAGCTGCTAGAAATTCTAATGGACTTGTAATAATGTATTACGACAAAATTAGTGTAGCTATGCAGGAGGCAATTGAGGAGACTAATAGAAGGCGTCAAATTCAAATTGATTATAATAAAAAAAACAATATTACTCCTAAGACAATTGTTAAAAAGATTCAAAATATTTTAGAAAAAGAACTTAATAGTAAAAATAAAAATGCTGGCTATGATTTTGAAAAAATTATTTCAGGTGAGAGATTGTCTAAAAAAAAGCTTATTGATAAGCTTAAATTTGAGCTAGAAGAAGCTGTTAATGATGAAAGGTTTGAAGACGCAATTGTTTTAAGAGATAAAATAAAAGAGCTTAGTAGCAAAATTAGTGTAGCTCGTAAGTAAAAAAAGAGAGGTGTAATTTTTGGAAAAAAATTTGAAAAAAAAAATTATCGTGAGGGGAGCAAAAGAGCATAATTTAAAAAATATTGATATTGATATTCCAAAAGATGGTTTAGTTGTAATATCTGGCAAGAGTGGCTCTGGTAAGTCTTCTTTAGCTTTCGACACTATTTTTGCAGAAGGGCAAAGAAGGTATATGGAATCTGTTTCAGCATACGCAAGACAGTTTTTAGGTGTAATGAAAAAGCCCAATGTTGATTATATAGATGGGCTTTCTCCTTCTATAGCTATTGAGCAGAGAACAATAAGCAATAATCCCCGCTCTACTGTTGGAACAATTACTGAGATTTATGATTATTATAGACTAATATTTGCGAAAATAGGTAAAGCATACTGTCCAAATGATGGTAGATTAATAGAAGAGCAATCTTTAGATAAAATAGTTAATACTATTTTAAGTTATTCTGAGGGATCTAAGGTTATACTTTTTGCACCAATTGTAAGGGGTTCTAAAGGTTCTCATAAAAAGGTTTTAGAGAAAATATTAAATCAAGGTTTCAATAGAGTTAGAATAAATTCTGAAGATTATTTAATAGAAGATGCACTTAATTTAAATTTACATAAAAACAAAAAACATACCATTGAAATTATAGTTGATAGAATTAAGCTTGGCAATAATGTTCGAATTAGGCTTGCAGAATCTATTGAGACTTCTCTTGCTGTTTCTAATGGATATTTGCGAGTTGAGATTGATAATGATTTGGAAAAAATAGACAAACTTTTTACAGAGCATAATAGTTGTCCTTTGTGTGGATTTTCACTTCCTCTTATAGAGCCCAGACTTTTTTCATTTAATAGTCCATTTGGTGCTTGCAGCGAGTGCTCTGGTCTTGGCGTTACACTTGAGTTTGATTTTGAGAGCATTTGCCCTGATACTAGTCTTTCTTTTAATGATGATGCTTTTATTACGTTTAAGACAAGTTCATCTTGGTCTGTGGCTATTTTTAAAGGACTTGCCAAACATTATAATTTTGATTTAAATACCCCTATAAAAGATATTTCAGACAAAGTTCTTAAACAGATTTTATACGGCTCAAATGAAAAAATAGATTTTATTTATCAGTCCAAAGAAATGGAAGCAAAGGAGGTAGATGGAGGATTTCATTATTCTAAGACATTTGAAGGACTTTTGCCTCTTTTAAAAAGACGATATCTTACAACAGAATCAGAGAGCACTAAAATTTTTTACGAGAATTTAATGTCTAAAAAAATATGTAATTCATGTAAAGGGAAACGTTTAAGTGCTGGAGCTTTGACTGTGAAAATCAATGGCAGAGATATTCAAGATCTTACTAATTTGTCTGTATTTGACTCTTATGTATTTTTTGAAAACTTGCAGCTTGATTTGGTGGATGAAAAAATATCTAAAGAAATTTTAAAGGAAATTAAAAGTAGGCTTAAATTTTTAATTGATGTTGGTCTTTCTTATTTGTATTTAAATAGAATATCAGGCAGTTTATCTGGTGGTGAGGCTCAGCGTATTAGGCTTGCTACTCAGATAGGCTCAGCACTTTCAGGTGTTATTTATGTTCTTGATGAGCCAAGTATTGGTCTTCATCAAAGAGATAACGAAAAATTAATCTCTACTCTTGTTAATCTTAAAAATCTTGGCAATACGGTAATTGTTGTTGAGCATGATGAGCAAACTTTGCGTACCGCAGACTATATTATTGATATGGGTCCTGGTGCTGGAATTCTTGGAGGCGAAATAGTTGCAAAGGGAGCCTTAATTGATATTTTAAATAGCAAAAATAGCTTAACTGGTCAATATCTGAGTGGCAAGTTTAAAATAGATATTCCAAGCTCTAGAAGAAAGGCAGATAAGGGAGAAATTTTGCTTTTAGGTTCTAATAAAAACAATCTTAAAAATATAGACGTAAGCATCCCTTTGGGAGTTTTTACCGTAATAACAGGTGTTTCTGGCAGTGGAAAAAGTACTTTGCTTAACGAGGTTTTATATCCAGCTCTTGATAGTAGATTGAAGCTTAATGAAAAGTATTGCGATGGTTTTAAAGACATTGTAGGGTACGAAAAAATTGATAAAATTATTCAAATAAATCAAAAACCAATAGGTAAAACTTCAAGGTCAAACCCAGCAACTTATGTTGGATTTTTTACAGAAATTAGGGAGCTTTTTGCTAAGCTTCCGAATGCAAAGTCAAGGGGTTTTAAAGCCGGTAGATTTTCTTTTAATGTTAAAGGTGGAAGGTGTGAGAAATGTCAAGGAGATGGATATCTTAATATTCAAATGCATTTTTTACCAGATGTTTTTGTTCCTTGTGATTTGTGTAAGGGTAAAAAATTTAATGAAGAAACTTTAGAAGTTAGGTACAAAGGAAAAAATATACACGATGTTTTAGAAATGAGTGTGTTTGAAGCAAGTCAATTTTTTGAGAATGTCCCCAAAATTAGCCATTATTTAAAATTTTTGATTGAAGTTGGGCTTGAATACATTAAATTAGGACAATCTGCAACAACCTTATCAGGGGGTGAAGCTCAGCGCATTAAGTTGGCTTTTGAGTTAAGTAAAAAGAGCACAGGTAAAACCTTTTATATTATTGATGAACCAACAACTGGGCTGCATTTTGATGACATAAAGAAGTTGTTAGAGGTTTTGCAGCGATTGGTTTCCAATGGGAATACAGTTGTACTCATAGAGCATAATTTGGATGTAATTAAACAGGCAGATTATATAATAGATTTAGGTCCTGATGGTGGGTTGGCAGGGGGGAATATCGTTGTTTCTGGTATTCCTGAAGAGGTTGCAAAATGCGAGAATTCCTATACAGGGATGTTTTTAAAAAATCTTTTATAATATTTTTAATTTTTTTAACATTTTGTAATGCAATTTTTGCCCAGACTGTAAATGACGAAAATTCTAAAAAAAGAGACAAGCTAACTTTAAGTCAAAAATCTTATTTAAGAGAACTTGAGCTTTCAACTGATGAAGATTTGAAAAAATGGGCCTTGCAAGAGGGTATAAAAGAAACAGATGTTTTAAAAATACGAGAATTGCTTTTAAAAAAGTTTGGAATAGATCCTGAGCTTTTTGTCAAAGGAAAGGGACTTGCTGGGTCTGGTAGATATAAAATAATAATTGAAACTACAGACAATCTTGAAAATTTCACTTATGGACTTACTAAGGATGAAAGCGTTGTTTTTGAAGGAAGAGTTAATATCTTGGTTGAAGATATTAAAGAGAATAAAAAACACAATATTAAAGGTGACAGGATAGTTCTTAATAGGAACTCTAAAAAACTTTATTCTATTGGAAATGTCGAATATATTCTTGATATGGATAACAATGAAAAGCTTTATTTTTATGGTAATGAATTTTTTGTTGATTTTGATTCTCAAAATTTTCTATTAAAAGATGGTATTCTTCAAAAAAAAATGCAAAAAAATCAAATAGATCATATTCTTTCTTTTGGAGGAAAGGTTTTAAAAAAGATGGACAATGATGTTGCTATTTTGGAACAAGCTTTTGCAACAACTAGTAAAATTCCAGAGCCTTACTATTCAATCAAGGCTTCTAAGATATGGGTATTGCCTTCAGGAGATTTTGGGTTTTTAAATGCTATATTTTACATGGGAAGAGTTCCAGTATTTTATATTCCTTTTTTTTTCAGACCGGGAGATAGTTTATTTTTTAATCCATCTTTAAGCTTAAATCCACGAAAAGGCTTTTCTGTTTTTAATACTATTTATCTTTTTGGTAATAAATCTTCAGGTGAAGATTCTTCTTTTTTGGATTTTGATTTCAATTCTGTTTATAGTTCAGGTAAAAAACCTTATATAAGAAATGGATATTTAACTTATTTTTTTGCAGAAAATTTAGCACCCAGTCTTAGTAAAGATTATGTTAAGTTGATTTTTGACATTTATGCTAATCTGGGATTTTATTCTGGAATTGATTTTAATTTGGGCAATACTTTGGGGCATTTTAAAACTTTGGAAGGAAATCTTGGATTAGGTTTTACTAGGAATGTTTATAGTTACGATGGAGGATATTATCCTTTTGACAATAGGGCTTTAAAACAATCTCTTTTTAGTTTTTCTAATCTTAACAAAGGAGATATATTTGGGTTTGAAGTTCCTTTTAGGTATTTACTTAAATTTAAAACAGAATTTCTTTTAAGTGATGCGCTTTTTTCGGTTGTTTTAGAGCATTATTCCGATCCATATGTTAATATTGATTTTAGAGAGAGAATAGAAAGCGCTACATTTTTTTCTCTTTTAAATTTAGATAAAGATTCGGTTAAAGAGCAAACCAGCATTAGCACTTTTGATTGGAATTTATCTTCTTTTTATAAG
Organism: Borreliella mayonii; assembly: GCF_001945665.1. NCBI lineage: Bacteria > Pseudomonadati > Spirochaetota > Spirochaetia > Spirochaetales > Borreliaceae > Borreliella > Borreliella mayonii. The sequence continues at coordinate 895,652 of NZ_CP015780.1, forward strand.
CGAACATTTAATGACGGTTCAATTTTAGATTATAAATTAAATAATTTAGGCTTAAATTTTAAATTGTCGGGCTATGAAAATATTTATGTTAAATCTCCTTTGGAGAGGCCAAAAGAGACTAATGATCCTACAAGAAAATGGTTTTATCTGGATAGAATTTATGCTCCATATATTGATTTAAATTTCCAAAAAGATCTTTACAATAATCAATGGACATTTTCAGATGATACTAAAGAAATGATAATGCGTCCAGAAGTTAAAAATCTAGAAGATAAAAATAATGATAAAAAGAGTGTGAGGGAAAAAAATACTAAAAAAACAACAGAATTGACTAAAGATTTATATATTCCTCCAGAACCAATTACTTTAAAAAATATTGATCAATTTGATTCTTTTTTTATTAGGTTTGGCATTAATCCTTATTTAAGAAATAATGTTTTTTTTAATAATTATGGCATAACAAGCCCAAAGGACTTTAATTATGAGATAAAAAATTATTTATTTGATATAAAAAATAAAACGGATATAAAAATTCATGCTGATTTTTATAATCGTTTAATTACTTTTGAAAATTTATTATATCTTAATACTATTGAGTATAATCCTTTAAATAAAGATTTTAAGGTTGAAGATAAAGATAAAAAAAGTGAGCACTCTATTATTAACCAAATAAATTTAAACTTGCTTCCTTTTATTAGGTATCCTTTATTTTCTAGAAGTACTTTAAATTTTGAAAATAAGGCTACTTTATATTCATTTAATAAAAAATATGATTCTGATGTAAAATCTTTGGTTAATAAAAATAGTAGTATTTTTTTATCTGATCCAGAAACTTTTTATCAAAGTTTAACAGCTTCTTTGATTTATGATTATGATTATTTTACTACCGAGCTTTCAGGCGAATTAAAAAATAGTTTTGAAGATATTAAGGCTTCTTCTGAGCTTAAACTTTCTTTAGATTTTCCTTATTTATTACAAGAAGCTGGGATTGGAATTAAATATTATAAAAAGTTTAAAGAAGATGCTAAAAATCCTGGAATTTCTGCTGTTCAAAATCCTTTGGAGCCTCAAAAACCATCATCGCCTTATAAAAATTTAGAAATGTCTCCTGCTTTGTATTATAAAATTGAGCCAAGATATTTGGATTATTTTAAATTCAGTTTCTTAGCTGCTTATGATCCTTTGATAAATAGAGTTTCCGAGCTTTCTTTTAAGCTTAATGTTTTTGATTTTCAGTTTTTGTTTGCTATGAAAGATGATTTTGAATATAATTATGATTCTTTAAAAGGAGATTTTTCTAAGATTGGTACTACAACCAAACTTGTTCCATATTCTTTTGATTCTAGTTACAAGAAGGAATTGTATGTTTTAACTTTTTTTGATAAGAAACTTTCTTTTAACTTAGGAATAGATTTTGGCTGGAAAATAAATTTACAGAAATTTACGGATAATGAACTTCGATCTGCATTGACTTTGAAGCTCAAATATACAGAATTTTTAGAAATTTACTTTTCTACTTTTTCTATTAATACTAAGACTTTTAAATACTTTAAAGGATATATGGATCAAATTGGGCTTGAGACCGTTAATGTCTTCACTGATTTATTAAAATCTTTCAATTTCTTTAATTCTCAAGACAGAAAAGATTCACTTTTTAAAATTAAAAAATTTTCATCAGGCTTTAAATTCAATTTTTATGATTGGAAGTTTGTTGGTGAATATAATTTGGAACCAGATTTGCTAATAGGATCTGACGGGATTTATTCTCCTATTTGGAGAAATAATTTTACAATTTATATTTCTTGGAATTTTTTTGCTCCTATAAAAGCATCATTTGAAAACAATAAAGATACAAGCTATGAGCTTATCATTAATAGAAAAGCAAAAAAATAATAACAATTTTTATGTGTTAGTAACATTGATTTTTATAGTTCTTGTTATTAAAACATTTATTGTTTTTTTTGCCTCAATTCCCACTTTTGTTATATTGAGTTTTAAAATAGATGGATATTTAATGGCTGGGCTTAAGTTGTTACTATTTTTGTTTTGAGAGAGAATTTTTAGTGGATATGCTTTAAATTTAAATGAAGTTTTAGGACCAATAAAAAACTCTCTATATTTATTTTTATACTTTATTTCATTGTTTATTGTAAGATCTTCTTTTTTTAAGACGATCTTATCGTTGTTAAGACTAGTGTTTTGCCAATTTATTTTTACTACGTCTAAGCTATTGTTTGTAATTTGAATATAAATATATTCATTTGTAGCTTTAATTACATCTATGTTAATGTATTTAGAGGGAGATTCTAGAACTTTAAAATCAGTTTCATAATCATGGTTTATTTTTATTGTTGTACAACAATAAAAATAAACCATTGAAATCAGAAATATTGTTTTTATGTATTTTTTGGCACTATTTCTGCTTAGTTTTATGAAAACCAAGATCTGCAATATTTTCATTTCCTGGAATAAAAGAAATTTTTCCACCCTGTTCTTCAAATTTTTTCCTTAGTTCAACTGTCTTTTTGATTAAATTAATAGTAATTTGTTTTAATTTTTTGCTATTATAAATTCCTTTTGACCAATAGTCAATTATTAATTTACTGTCGCCAAATATGTTTGTTATATTTTCTTTTAATGCTATTTTGAGCGCTGTATATAGGGCAAGCAGTTCTCCAAAATTATTACTAATTCCTTGAAAATTTTTGACATAATGATTTCCATATTCATTAATCAAGGATTTATCTAGGATTTTGTCCAATATTGGAATCTTTTTTTCGTTTACAACTCTAATTTCTATACCCTTTCTTCTTCCTGTTCCAGAATCAAAATATATTCCAATTGGGTGATGATGAATTTTATTCTCATTATCAAGTAGCCAATTTTGAGCTTGTTCTATTGTTTTAAAACTTTTTATTTTATTATTTTTTCCTTTAATAGCAGTTTTGCATTCTTCCCAAGATTTGAAAATAATTCTTTCATTACTATTGATCAAAATGCATGCATAATATTTGTCCATAGGTAATTAACTTCCTGAGCACCAGAGGTTTGTTATATTGCAAGCTTTTCCAAAAATTTTTTCTTTAGATTTTTTTAACTCTATTGTGTCTACTATTTCTTTATTGTAACCAATGAATTTTTCTTTTAATGTTGGTTTAATGAGTCTTTTTGGAAGCGCGCTTGGTAGTATTCCTGTAATCGTATAAGACATGTAAAAATTGTAAGCGGCTGCATTTATTTCTCCAGGAGTAATTATTCCCGAAATTTCGTAATTTCTTGATACATTAAGTCCTACTGTTTTATATATTCTATCAACCATTAAAGAACAATAGGTTTTGCTGTGAATTTCTTCAAGATTAAATGAATCTGTCCATAAATTAGAGGATATTAATGGAACCATATATCCAAAGTTATTGTCAATGTATCTGCTTCTTCCAAAATTAATAGCTTTTTGAATTGTTCTTGTGTCTGTTATTGGCGAGAATATTTTTAATATTCTTGATTGTACATATGTTGAAAGTTTTTCATATCCTGAGCCTTGAGTAGATGCTGTATCGAATTTGATTTGATTGCTTGTAATTATTGATTTTATATCAAAACTATCATTTCCATTGAATGCAATTTTTTTAGTAGCTTCGTATTTTTCTTCATCAAATATTCCTACATGTTGCCAAAAATAAAAAAACTCTGTCCAATCTATTTTTGGTTTGATTAGTATTATGTCGCCGTTTGATAAAAGAGATCTTAAACTCCTAGGGGTAATTTCAATGCCTGTATTTGGGTCTATTATTTTTGGTATTATGTCGTATTTATTGTTATTATCGGAGTCAGTTGATCTTTTTCTTCTTCTGGTGGGCGTGGGCGGTGGTTGTTTTGAATAATACAATTCATTGTGAAGATCTGAAATTTTTTGTTTTTCAATTATTGTTTTTATTGTGCTGTTTTCAACTTTTAGAAAGTGCATAAATTGTTCAAAATATTTTTTATCTTTTATTTTTAATAATTGATTTGCTATTATGTGCGGCGCAACATATTCTTCTCCATCTATTATTTCTTTTGTTATTGAGTGTATATTTTCTTGAGGAAAGAATGAATTAATGTGGCTTAATTTTATGTATCCTAAATTTTTATCATGAAATGTTTGCTCAATTAAGTTTAAAATTTCTTTTTCTAGGTGCATTTGCAATTCTATTAGTTCTGTTAAATTTTCATTATCTGAATTTGTATGATTAAAATTTATTTTTTTTTCAAAGGAAGTATCAATTTTAATTGTTAGATTGCCATTAACACTGCTTTGTTCTAAAAACTTTATCCATTCTGTTTCATTATTTAAATAATTTTTATAAGCGTTTAGATAGTTTTTTATTTCTTCTAGTTTTTGTGGGCTTATTTTGATTTTTGCTGCTGTTTGTTTTATTAAAAAAGAATTATCATTTTTATTTAAAATTTCTTGGATACTGGATATTGGTATTCGATATTCTACACTAGAAGGATTTTTTATTAAAGAGCTTTCTAGTGGTGTTTTTTGTGTTAATATGATTTCTGATGTGCTTAGATTTTTTGACTTGTTATCTGTAATTAAGGCGCAAGAGAATAATAAAGTGTGTACAGTCAGTATTAATAATCTATTAATTTTCTTCATTAATAGTATTTTAGCATAATTATTGTTAATGTTTTTGATTTTTAAAAGTTCTATTTTAGAACTTCTTTTTTGTTTTTAGAATTTTTACATTTGTTTTTTTAAAAATATTAAAAATAGTTGATATCTTTTAATATAAACTGTAATATTTTAATATATGGCAATTTTTATAAAGGGGAAATTGATGGGAGAATATTTAAATCCAATAAATATATTTTCAGAAATAGGTCGTTTGAAAAAAGTTTTGCTTCATAGACCAGGAGAGGAATTAGAAAATTTAACACCCTTTATTATGAAAAATTTTTTATTTGATGATATTCCTTATCTTAAAGTTGCAAAACAAGAGCATGAAGTTTTTGTAAATGCTTTAAAAAATAATTCTGTTGAAATTGAGTATGTTGAGGATCTTGTTAGTGAGGTTCTTGTTTCTTCTGTAGCGCTCAAAAATAAATTTATATCTCAATTCATTCTGGAAGCAGAAATAAAAACAGATAGTGCAATTAATATTTTAAAAGATTATTTTTCTAATTTAACTGTTGATAATATGGTTTCTAAAATGATTTCAGGTGTTGCAAGAGAAGAGCTTAAAGATTATGCATCTTCTCTTGATGATTTGGTTAATGGCGTAAGTCTTTTTATTATTGATCCTATGCCCAATGTTTTATTTACCAGGGATCCTTTTGCCAGTATTGGTAATGGAATTACAATAAATAAAATGTTTACTAAGGTTAGGCGCAGAGAGACAATATTTGCAGAGTATATTTTTAAATATCATTCTATTTACAAAAAAAATGTTCCAATTTGGTTTAATAGATGGGAAGAGACTTCTTTGGAAGGTGGGGATGAGTTTGTTTTAAATAAAGATCTTTTGGTTATTGGAATTTCAGAAAGAACAGAAGCAGAGTCTGTAGAAAAACTAGCTGCTAGTCTTTTTGAAAATAAGACTTCATTTAACACAATTTTGGCTTTTAAAATTCCAAAAAATAGAGCTTATATGCACTTGGATACAGTTTTTACTCAAATCGATTATAGTGTTTTTACAAGTTTTACGAGTGATGATATGTATTTTTCAATTTATGTTTTAACTTATAATTCAAGTTCTAGTAAAATTAATATTAAAAAAGAAAAATCTAAGCTTAGAGATGTTTTAAGTTTTTATCTAGGCAGGAAGATTGACATAATAAAATGTGCAGGTGGAGACTTAATACATGGTGCAAGAGAGCAATGGAATGATGGTGCTAATATTTTGGCGATAGCTCCGGGAGAAGTAATTGCTTATTCTAGAAATCATGTGACTAATAAGTTGTTTGAAGAGAATGGTATTAAAGTTCATAGAATTCCGTCTAGCGAGCTTTCAAGAGGTCGTGGCGGGCCAAGATGTATGTCTATGCCTTTAGTAAGAGAGAATATTTAATATTTGTATGAGTTAAATGAGTTTTTAAAAACTTGATTGTAAAGGTTTGGGGGGTTGATGTATAATTTACGAAATAGGAGCTTTTTAAATCTTTTAGATTTTACAAGCAAAGATATTGAATATTTACTTGATTTATCGATTGATTTAAAAAAATCAAAATATGCGGGAATTGAAGTGCAGAAACTTAAGGGTAAAAATATAGTTATAATTTTTGAGAAAGATTCAACAAGAACGCGGTGTGCTTTTGAGATTGCAGCGTATGATCAAGGAGCAAATATTACTTATTTAGGACCTAATGGCAATCAAATAGGCTCAAAAGAATCTATGATAGATACTGCCAGAGTTTTGGGGCGCATGTATGATGCTATTGGGTTTAGAGGATATTCTCAACAAGCCGTTGAATGTTTGGCAAATTATTCTAATGTTCCTGTTTACAACGGTTTGACAGATATTTCTCACCCAACCCAAATACTAGCTGATTTAATGACGATAAAAGAATATAAGGGGAGCTTAAAAGCGATTAAAATAGTATTTTGTGGCGATGGTAGGGGGAATATTGCCAATTCTTTGTTGAAAGGTTGTGCTATTATGGGACTTGATTTTAGAATTTTTGCCCCCAAAGAGCTTTTCCCAGACTCCGATTTGACTCTTAAGGCTAGGTCTTTGGCTCTAGAGAGTGGGGGTAAAATTACAATTACAGATTCTAAAGAAGAGGCTGTTAAATGTGCTGATGTTGTGTATACGGATGTATGGGTATCTATGGGAGAGAATAATTGGGAAGATAGAATAAATCTTCTAAAGTCTTATCAGGTTAATAAAGAGGTAATGGGTATAGCAAAAGATGATGCAATATTTATACATTGTTTGCCCGCTTTTCATGACCTAAACACCGTGATTGGTAAGGATATTTTTGATAAATACGGACTTGATGGAATTGAAGTTACAGAAGAAATTTTTGAAAGTAAAAATTCAATTGTTTTTGATGTGGCTGAAAATAGAGTACATACCATTAAAGCTATTATGGTAGCTACTTTGGGATAACGGTATTTTTTATATGAAATTAAATTTATAAAATTATTTAGGAGGAAGGTTATGATCAAAATGCCAAGTAGTTTTACAATAATATTTTCTTTAATTGTATTTGTTACCATATTAACGTATGTGATTCCTGCTGGTAAGTTTGATAAAGAGTTTAAGCAAATGGATGATGGATCTAAGAGAGAAATAATTATTGCTGGAACTTATCAGCCTATAGATCGAGGGCCTAGGGGATTTTTGCACCCTATTATGACTATTTTAACTGCAATGTCAAAAGGGATGGAACATGCAGCTGAAGTTGTTATTTTTGTTTTAATTGTTGGGGGTGCCTATGGGATTATTATGAAAACAGGAGCAATAGATGCGGGAATCTATTGTTTAATAAAGAAGTTGGGGCACAAAGATAAATTGCTTATTCCTTTATTAATGTTCATTTTTTCAATTGGTGGAACTGTAACTGGAATGAGTGAAGAGACCCTCCCTTTTTATTTTGTTATGATTCCTTTGATAGTAGCTTTGGGTTACGATAGTCTTGTTGGAGCGGCTATTATTGCCTTGGGGGCTGGAGTGGGTACTATGGCTTCTACTGTAAATCCATTTGCTACAGGAATTGCCTCTGCAATAGCTTCTATTAGTTTGCAGGATGGATTTTATTTTAGAATTGTTCTTTATTTTATATCAGTATTAGTTGCTATAATCTATGTCTATGTTTATGCATCTAAAATTAAAAAGGATCCTTCAAAATCACTTGTGTATTCTCAAAAAAATGAACATTATCAATATTTTGAAAAAAAAAATGGGCTTTCTGCTGGAGATAATACTCAGAATGCTCTTGAGTTTACTTTTGCTCATAAATTAGTTTTACTTTTATTTGGATTTATGATATTGATTTTGATATTTAGTATTGTTAATCTTGGTTGGTGGATGCAAGAAATGACAATGCTGTATCTTGGGGTTGCTATTATAGCAGCTTTTATTTGTAGATTGGGTGAATCTGAAATGTGGGATGCGTTTATCAAAGGTTCTGAAAGTCTTTTAACTGCTGCTCTTGTTATTGGGCTTGCTAGAGGTGTTATGATAGTATGTGATGATGGGTTAATTACAGATACTATGTTAAATGCTGCTACTAATTTTTTATACAATCTTCCAAGGCCCTTTTTTATCATATTGAATGAAATTATTCAAATATTTATAGGATTTATTGTTCCATCTTCATCAGGTCATGCTAGTCTCACTATGCCAATAATGGCTCCACTTGCTGATTTTTTGTCAATTCCAAGATCTTCAGTTGTTATTGCTATGCAAACTTCATCTGGACTTATTAATTTAATAACACCTACTAGTGGAGTTATAATGGCTGTATTGGGGATATCTAGATTGAGTTATGGTACGTGGTTTAAGTTTGTTTTACCATTATTCATTATTGAGTTCTTTATTTCTATTTTAGTTATTATAGCTAATATTTATTTGAGTTTTTAAGAAGGACAGCTGATAGCTTATTTTCTTTCGGTCAAAATATAAGCAATTTATCTAATGTTATTTATAATATTAGATAGTTTTTATATGTTATTATGTATAAGTAGTGTTGTTGTATAAAATAGTTTTTTAGATTTAAATCAATTTTTATACTATTAGATTATATTAT